>JALNXE010000035.1 GCA_023230525.1 Desulfobulbaceae bacterium | reverse complement strand
CATCCCCGCCTGGCCCACATGCTGATCAAGGCCGGGGAGCTGGGCCAGGGGGCCCTGGCCTGCGATGTGGCGGCCCTGGTGTCCGAACGTGATGTGCTGGGACAAAGTTCCATGAACGCCAGCGCCGATCTGCACCTGCGATTGACCTTGCTGGCCCGGTTCCGCCGCCGTGGTCCGGCAGGGGTCCGGGAGCAGGGCGGCGAGGTGCAGGCCTGCCGCCGGGCAGAGCTGCTGGCCGGTCAGTGGCGGCAGCTGCTGGGCTATAAGGACAAGGGATATGATGAAGAGATGGCGGGAGTGGTGCTGGCATTTGCCTACCCGGACCGTATCGCCGCCCAAAGGCCGGGACAGCGGGAACGCTACCAGCTGGCCGCGGGCCGCGGCGCCTTCCTGCCCCCCGGCGACCCGCTGGCGGCCAGCCCCTATCTGGTGGTGGCCCAGCTCGACGCCGGCCGCCAGGAGGGGCGCATCTTTCTGGCCGCGCCGGTTGCTCCTGCGGAACTGCGATCCTGCCAGCCGGAACTCTTTCACCGGCAGCAGCAGGTCAGCTGGGATGACGGGCAGCAAAGGGTTACGGCGCTCAGGCGGGAATATCTGGGCAGACTGGTGATTGCTGAGCAGAATCTGCCCCAGGCTGATCAAGAGAAGATCCTGCAGGCCATGGCCGACGGCATCCGCCGCATGGGGCTGGAATCACTGCCGTGGAATACGGAGGCCCGCCGGCTGCAGGCCCGCATCAACTGCCTGCGGGAGTGGCAGCCGGAAGGCAACTGGCCCTGCCTGGCAGACGGGCATCTGCTGGCGGATCTGGGCTGGCTCACCCCGTATCTCGGGGGCATCACCCGGCGGGACCAGCTGAGGCAACTGAGTCTTGCCGCCATCTTCAGCGCCATGCTGACCTATCAGCAGCGCCAGGAACTTGAGCGGGCGGCCCCGGACCGGCTGGAGGTGCCCAGCGGCTCCCGCATCCGCGTCGACTACCGGCCCGGTGAAACGCCGGTGCTGGCCGTGCGGCTGCAGGAGATGTTCGGCCTGCAGCAGACCCCGGCCATCTGCCACGGCAGGGTCAAGCTGCTGCTGCACCTGCTGTCGCCTGCCGGCCGGCCCATCCAGATCACCGCTGATCTGGCCGGCTTCTGGCAGCGCGCCTACCCGGAGGTGAAAAAGGAACTCAAGGGAAGATACCCGAAACACCACTGGCCGGATGATCCCCTGGCCGCCCGGCCCACGGCAAGGACGAAGAAACGTTCCAACATGTAAGCGTTTAAACGTTTCAGCGTTGGAACGCTGGAACGTTCGTTACAGCTGCACCTCGAAATCAAGCACCGCATCGGGCAGCAGAAAGACCGGCCGCCGGGCCGTGACCTTGACCTTGCCGCCATGGACCTTGTACAGCAGGTTGATCTTGATGTCATCCACCGTATGCACCTCCTGGCCGTCCATGGCCAGGACCACGTCGTCTTTCTTCATGCCGGCGGCTTGGGCCCCGCTGTTGGGGGAAAATCCCTCAATGGTCGGGCCGGCCTCCTTTTCAGCCAGCATGACCCCCAGCGCGGGAGCCGGCGGCAGATTCACCTCGTCGGAGAAGAAAACATAATCCGCCTCATCGGTGGTCAGCTCACCCTGCTGCACATTGACCAGCACCGCCTGCTGCACGGGAATCCGCCTGGTCACCCTGGGGGGAATGGCATTTTCCTTCACCACATGGCCGGAACCGGCAATGATGACCATTTTGGCCTGGGGATGCGCGGTCAGATAATCGGCAATGGACTGGGACATGGTTTCGTCCCACAGCACCTGGGATTCGACGAAATTTGTCATTTTCTGGTCGTTTTCATGGAAATGCGGCCCGCTGTGGCTCTGGAAGACCTGGGCCAGACGCTGGCGATAGCCCGGCATGGAGAGATCGCGCTCCTCCGGCAGGGCTTGCTGCATTTCCGGGGTTAGTCCGGCAATGCCGCCATCCCGGAAGGTTGCGCTGACAATGTCCTTGTCAAGGTTCAGGCCGATGACCGGCAGTTTGTGCTGCCGGGCATACTGCAGGATATCCCGGTAAAAACGGTAGTCATAGCCCCAGTTCTTGAAATACTGGGCATCCTTGAGGAACTGCCGCTCGTCGATGTCACCCTTGACATAGGCGTCAAGGGCCGGCTGGCTGCTGCGGTTAAACATCTCCATGCCCACGGCCACCTCCGGATACCGCTGGTGGATGGCCTGCAGCACCCGGAACTGCAACACGTGATCAGCCTGGTTCACATGGGTCTCCCCCACATAAACCACCCGGTTTGCCGCAACGCTGTCCATGATGGCGTCAAAATCAAGGCTCTTTGCCACGGCAGCGCCCCGGGGCGGCTGATCGAGAATATAGCCGATGCCGTAGTCGGACTCGGGAACCCTCTTTTCCGTGTTCCTTCCATCCTCGAAATGCAGATAGCCATACTTGCCGTAGTGGCTCAGCTTGCGGGCCACCGCCGCCACCTGTTCCATGCTCTGGGCCTGCATCAGCACGGCAACCAGGCCCGGGGCCAGGGGGTTTTCCCGCACCTCCAGGGTAAAGCCGGTGGCCGGGAAAGCCGGTTTGGCAAAGAGCCCCAGGCCGGCCTTGGAGCCGGTACCCAGAAACAGCAGATTTTTTACCCCCAGGTCATGCGTATCAAGCTCGCTCTCCGTGACCACGGCACAGCCCATCTCTTCCAACATGGGCCGCAGCGGCGCAAAAATCTCTTCGCCGCCGTCCGCCAGCACGGCAATCTTCTCCACCCCGCCCTGGAAGCGGGACCATACCGCGGGCAACTCGTCCGGCACCAGGCTGCGCATCAGATCATAATCAGGATCAATCTCCATGGTGGGCGGCATACTGGTGAGAGAAAAGGAAACCGGCGTTTTTGCCTGGGTTACGGTAATATCCTGCCGGACCATCTCCTTGCCGTTTTTTACCTGCACCGGCGCGGTGAACTGATAGGGGGGGTTATTCTGCTGCACCAGATCAAAGGTCAGTTCCGGCTCCCCGTCCTTGATCTCCAGCCTTAATTTCTGCACGGAGAGAACCGGCGCATCCGGCCGCCGCAGCCACTGCTCGAAAAATGGGGTCAGATCAAGGGACGCGGCCTTATTGAAACTCTGTTTGATATCCTCCCACGAGGCGTTGCGGAACTTATACTGCTGGTAAAAGTCGCGCAGGGCGGCGTAAAAAACCTCATCGCCCACCTTTTTGCGCAGCATGTGAAAGATCATGCTCACCTTGTTGTAGCCCACCGCCCGGGTCGCCTGGCTGGCGGCGCCGTGGTCGCCGGCATCCTGGAAGTCGGCCACGGTCATGGTGTTGTCGGCCCGCACCAGGCTCTGGTATTTGATCAGCTGGCCTTTGCGGAAATCCACATCCTCACCCTTATCCGCGGCAAAGGCCTGGTCCGCCAGATAGGTGGTCAGCCCCTCGCACCAGTTGCCCTGGGCATAATCCACCCCCACGGCATTGCCGAACCAGGAGTGCAGCACCTCGTGCCCCAATGATGTTTCCGTGATAAAGGGCAGGCGCACCACGCTCTGGCCCAGCAGGGTGAAGGTGGGCATGGCAAAGCCGGTGGGCAGCCGGTTTTCCACCACCGAGTAGCGTTTATAGGGATAGGGGCCGATGAGCTTTTCATAGCGCTCCAGATAGCCCCTGGTCTTTGCCCCGTACTGCTCGGCAAATTCCCCGTCTTCCGGGAAAAAATAGGTGGCGACCACCGTGCCGCCGGCCATCTTCTCCTCCCGCACCTGATAGGGACCGGCAATGAAATGGACAAAGGTCTGCGGCCGGCTGAAGGAAAACGACACCTTTTTTGTCTCGCCCGACTGCTGGTAACTCATCTCATCCGCTTCGGAAACCGCCGAGAAATCAGCGGGAATTTCGGCAATGAGGCTCATCACCGCAGGCTGCAGGGGAAGAGGGTACCAGAGGTCAAGCAGCACGATCCCCTGGCTGTCGATCATGGAGCTGGCGGAGGAACCCGGCTCGATTTTTCTGGTGAAGGCAATGTCCGCCGCCGGCTGGCCTCCCTGGGCGGCAAGCGACAGCAGGCCGTCCTCGCCGATAGTGACCTCCTGCTTTTCGCCGTCTACCGTAACGCTTGCAATCTCCAGCCCCCCGGTCTGCAGAATGAGCGGTTCACCCGCTGCCAGGTTGAAGCGGGCTGTACCGCGCAGAAAATGGCCGGCCGGATCAAAGGAGACGGCGAGATCGCCACGCAGCTCCCCGGCAGAGGCAGATTTTGCGGCAAACAGGGGAAACAGGGCGAGAAAAAAAAGCAGCGACAGAAAAAAGGCAGCGGGGTGGCAATCTGATTTCATTTCAAAAACCTTGTGTGAAGAGGGTGAAAAGAAGGAATGCATCTGGCAAGAGAACATGCTCCTCTGTTGATTTATCACATGGAGATGATTACTATCAATAATGTTCCACTTACGTCAACAAAACTACCTTGAGCAATACGGAAAAAGCAATGGACAATTTCAAAAATACCTGGACAGTGGAAATGGCCATGGCCGTGGTTGAAAACAAGACCATTGACAGCAAAATCTGGTCTGAAGCCGTTGAATGGCTGCTGCTTTACGGCCCCCCCGAGATCAGGGAAATGCTGGGCCAGGCCTCCCATACGGCAACCAGCGCCTGTTATCCCGACCTGAAACCTTCGGGCTGCACCCCGGACGGTGAACCCTGCTATCACCTGGATGACATCGCCGCCTCCCTGGGCATCACCAGGGAAGAGGCCATTGAAAAAATGACCGAACTGGAAGAGATCCACGGTTTCCGCCACCTTTACGAAGATGACGAGACCTTCAAGATTCAGTAGCAGGGTCTGCTGCGGCTAGGTTTTTTCCACCTCAAAGATCATCCCCTCCGGGGTCTTCTGCCTGGAGACAATCCGGCCGTCGGCATTGACCACCACCCGCTCCATCCTGGCCGCCTGGGCCTGGGTGCAGATAAAGCTGAAACGCATGCCCGCCCTGCTCTCTCTCAGACGCAGCCTTGCGTCCTTGAAGCCTTTTCAGCAGTCGCCCCGGTAATCCGCTCGTTCCATTTCCCGAACCTGTCATTGACGTTTATCCCAGAGCCGCCCAGCCGCCATGAGCCGGGCTTGCAGCTTGCCACGCACTGCCAGAGCAGCGTTGCCAATAAGATAGTGAAAATCAGCACAATAATCAAGGCAAACCAGGAAATTTGGCGAGGAAAAACAAGCAGATCGCGAGCGGGGCGGCGACAATAAGGCACCATGGCAAGACAGCAGCAACATTCAGCCCTGCGGCTTACAGACCGTATAATTTCAGCTTTTCCCACAGATTCTTGCGGCTGATGCCAAGCAGCTGGGACGCCTCGGTTTTATTGCCGTCCGTGCGGCGCAGGGCCCGGATAATGCATGATTTTTCCGCACTGGCCACGGCCGCGGCAAGCTGCAGATTGTCGTTTGTGTCCGCTTCGCAGGCCCCGCTGATATCCGGCGGCAGATTCCAGGGCTGGATCACCGGCGAGGTGGCAAGCACGGAAACCCGCTCGATGATATTTCGCAGCTCCCGGACATTGCCTGGAAAATCATAGGATTGCAGGGTGGCCAGGGCCTCGTCGGAGAGTTGCAGCGACATGCCCCGGTCCCTGCTGAACTGGGCGAGAAAATAACGGCTCAGTTCGGCAATATCCTCCTTGCGGGCCCGCAGCGGCGGCACCACAATGGGGATGACCTGGAGGCGGTAAAAGAGATCCTCGCGGAATGAGCCCTTTTTCACCTCATCGGCCAGATTCCTGGCCGTGGCGCAGAGAACCCGGACATTGATGGAAATGCTTCTGGTGCCTCCCACCCGTTCGATCTCATGCTCCTGCAGCACCCGCAGCAGCTTGGCCTGCAGGTCAAGGGGCATGTCCCCTATCTCATCCAGCAGGATGGTGCCGCGGTCGGCCAGTTCGAACTTGCCCGCCTTGCGGGCCGCGGCGCCGGTAAAGGCCCCTTTCTCATGGCCGAACAGCTCCGATTCCATCAAGCCCTCCGGGATGGCCGCGCAGTTGATACGGATATAGGGCTGGTCCGCCCGCCTGCTGCCATAGTGAATGGCCGCCGCCACCAGCTCCTTGCCCGTGCCGCTCTCTCCGGACACCAGCACCGTGGCCTCGGACAGGGCCACCTGGCCGACCAGCTTGAGCATGTCCTGCATGGCCCGGGAGCTGCCGATAATCGGCACCCGCTGGTACCGGCTGTCCTCCTCCAGGGTGACGCATCTCACCTTGATGGCCTGAATTTCCAGCAGCCGCCTGAGGCGGATGGTCAGGTCATCCATGTCAAAGGGCTTCAAAATATAATCCGCCGCGCCTTTTTTCAGACAGGCCACGGCATCCTCCGTGCCGCCATAGGCGGTCATCAGAATGACATCCGTATCCGGGGACAGACGCTTGATCTCCTCCAGCAGCCGCGCCCCGTCCAGCCCCGGCATGCGGATATCGGACAGCACCACCTGATACTTGTTCTTTTCAATCAGCTGCAGGGCCTTTCTGCCGTCCTCCGCCTCATCGACCTGCCAGCCGTTCTTGACCAGCCGGTCACCCAGGGTGATACGCATGATCTCATCGTCTTCAGCCAGCAGAATCCGGGCAGACGGCAGCTCATTTACTGATGTCATGATCTTTTTCCTCATTGTCCGCGCAGGTCTGTTCCGCCGGCAGTTCAACCATGAAACAGGCGCCCCTGCCCTTTTCGCTTTCCACCCGGATCTCCCCGCCCATGCGTTTCACCAGGGCAAAGGTGACGGAAAGACCGAGACCCGTGCCCTCCCCCACCTCCTTGGTGGTAAAGAAGGGATCAAAGATTTTCTGCAGGTTTTCCGGGTCAATGCCCACCCCGGTGTCGCTAAAGCGCAGGGTGATCCTGCCGTCGCTGGCCCTGCTCGACACGGTCAGGGTGCCGCCCTCGGGCATGGCATGGATGGCATTGATGCCGATATTCATCACCACCTGCTTCATGGCCTCCACATCCACGCAGCAGGGCCGGGGCAGGTGGAGATCCAGGATGAGTTCGAT
This sequence comes from Desulfobulbaceae bacterium, assembly GCA_023230525.1. Classification (GTDB taxonomy): domain Bacteria; phylum Desulfobacterota; class Desulfobulbia; order Desulfobulbales; family SURF-16; genus SURF-16. The sequence goes on along the minus strand of JALNXE010000035.1, from coordinate 32,027 downwards.
ATTTTTCAGGCCGTAGCCGAGCAGCTCGAAACACTCGCCGATCAGCCCGTCCACATCCACCTGCTGGGGATGCAGCGGCTCCCGGCGGCCGAAGTTCAGCAACTGCCGCACCGTATGGCGGATGCGGTCGAGCCCTTTGGCCAGCAGCGGCAGATAGCGGCGATTCTGGGCCAGATCATCCGGGCTCTCCTGCATGCTTTTCACACAGTTGAGCATGCCGGCCAGGGGGTTGTTGATCTCGTGGCCCACCCCGGCCACCAATCGGCCCAAGGCCGCCAGCTTCTCATTCTGGAAGACCTGCTCCTGGGTGCGGTTCAGCTCCTGCTGGGAAAGGGTGAGCCGCCGGCAGAGGTCCTTGAATTTTTTCGTTAACTTGCCGATCTCATCCTTTTGCGCCGGCAGCTGGGCCAGTTCCTCCGGGGTGATGTTGCCCGGATAACGGTCCATCATATCGGCCAGATCCCGCAATCGGTGCACCACCAGTTTATCCACCAGCCAGAAAAGAAAAATCGACACCACGCAGATGGTCGACACCGCGATGAAAAGCAGCAGGTGATTATTTTTTCTGATGTCCGCATAGGCCCAGCCCATGGGGATGGTGACACTGAGTCCGCCGCGGATATCGCCCACCTTGTAACCCTGCTCCACATGGCATTCCAGGCAGGAAGGCTCGATCACCAGGGGAGCGATGTAGCGCAGCTGCTTCTGGCCTGCCCGGTCCTGGATCTCCATCATCTCCTGCTCCCCCTGTTTGAAGCGGAGCAGACTGCGCCGCTCAAAATCATCCGGGGCATTGGCCGGATTGAGCGGGTGCAGGCTGACCACCCCGAACTGGCCCAGACCTTCCCTGGCCGCATAGAGGGACAGCTCCCGGGTAACCATGGCCGGGTTGCGCTTCACCAGTTTTTCGCCGCCGGCGGTGACGATCTCCGCATCCGGCAGAAACGGGCTGACCGCCACCCCCTCCTTTTTCATGAAAAAGAGGCCGTTGTGATCAGCCACCCACTTTCTGGTGAGCCGCAGCTGCTTGTAGAGCATGCGGGCCTGGCTGGCGGCCTGGGCCTTCACCAGCTCTTCCTGGAAGGAGGAGGTGCGGTAAAAGGTTATGCCGTAGGAGACGATAACCACCGCGGAGATGGCGATGATGAATTTGGTTTTGAGCTGCATGGCACTTCAGATGGTAACAAAAGACACCATGCCTTGGCAATCTTTTGTCACCGGTTGGTAACGTCAGCACTTCTGATGTTGCAACGCAACGGAACGGCGTACTGTGTAACCCATCCAAAGTCGCATTTCTCCGTAGGAGCGGGCCTTGCCCGCGATATTTTATGCATCAGAATAAATTATGGAGACTAAATTCCAGAGCAGATTGTCTGCGGACAAGGGCGGCTATTCTTTATCCTGCAGTTCCGGATACAGCTTTTTGGCGCATTCCGGGCAGATGCTGTGGCTGAATTCCGTGCCGGAGTGCTTGCCGAGATAGGCTTCCAGCTGCTGCCAGTAGCCCTTGTCGTCGCGGATTTTCTTGCAGGCCGAGCAGATGGGCAGAAAACCGCTCAGGGTCTTCACCTTGGCCAGGGCGTTTTGCAGCTCATGGATCAGATCCTCGCGCTGGTCATAGAGTTTCTTGCGCTCCACAATATCCCGCTGCAGTTTGGTATTGGCCTCCATAAGGGCCACGGTCCGTTCCGCCACCAGTTTTTCCAGATTTTCCTGCTGCTTGATCAGGTGCGTCTCCGTCCTCTTGCGCTCGGTGACATCATGGATGATGACGATGATAAACCGCTGGCTCAGATCGGTGACCGCCACCAGGTTCAGCAGAATCTGCCGGTCATGCATGAACAGCGGACTGTCCTCACCCACCGTGACCAGCTCGGTGCCGGCCTGAAAGAGCAGCTTGGCGATAAAGGGGTGCTGCTCTGCCGCAAAAAAATTATCAAATCGCCGGGAGAGCACCTTTTCCTCGGCCAGGCCAAGCAGCTTACAGGCGGCCTCATTGGCATAGACGATCTTGCCCTCCGGCGTGAGTTCGAAAAAGGCGTCGGAGATGCGGTTCAAGGCGATCTCAAAGTGTTTTTTGGTGGAAAGAAGCTCCTTGGTAATCTCCCGTTCAAAGATGCTCCCCGAGCCGATGATCTCCCCCATTGGTGGAGATGTCCGCCGGCTGGCGGCCAGGCCAAGCACCTTTTTCACGTGCTCCCTGATCTCCTTGAACGGCCCCTTGGCGATACAGGCATCGGCCCCGATTTTCTTGACATCGACCTGTTCCTCCGCCGCTATTGCCGAGAAAATGACGAGATAAACCTCCTCCATCTCCGGCAGGCTACGCACAATGCGGCACAGCTTCTCCCCATTGATCTTGGGCATTACCAGATCAACAAAGATCACATCAGGCGCAAAGCCGCTGAGAACTTCCAGGGCGTCCAGACCGTCAACGGCCGTATAGACCTCATAGCCCATCTCCTCCAGCATATGGCTCATCAGCCGCAGGATGACCGAGTTATTGTCCACCACCAGAATTTTTTTAATCTCTTTCGTGTCCATAAAACGACCAATCCATCAAAATGACAGGCTATTTTTCAGAAAAGCAACAGAAAAAACCATAGACAAATTGTCTGTTGCTGTCAATGGATGAAGCCGATTGTCACAGAAAATGTCTACCCGCCGCTCAACGTCAGCCCTGCCTGGCGTGTCTGACCTTCGCCGGTCACCCTGACCGCCGCCCTGCCGGGCAGCGGGCATTTGTTTTCGCAGATGCCGCAGCCGATGCACAGTTCATCCACCACAAAGGGCTGCAGCACGGTCACCGTCTCACCCCTGGCATTAACCACCTGCTGCGGGCGGAACTTGATGGCCTTGTCCGGGGTCGGGCAATGCTCTTCGCAGACAATACACGGGATGCCCTTGGCATAGGGCAGGCAGAGATTTTTATCAAAAAAAGCCCGGCCGATGACCACGGCGTGCTTGGCGGGGAGCGTCAGTTTTTTGATGGCCCCGGAGGGGCAGACCTGGCCGCACAGGGTGCAGTTATACTCACAGTAGCCGATGCGGCTGCGCACCAGGGGGGTGAACATCCCCTCAATGCCGGCTTCGAGCAAGGCGGGCTGCAGGGCATTGCCGATGCACACCTTCATGCACTCGCCGCAGCGCACGCAGCGGCCGAGAAACTCGTCCTCGGCCAGGGCGCCGGGCGGCCTGATCAAGAGCGGGTCCGGCCGGCGGGTAAGCGGTCTGCCCGGCAGGAAAAGCGGCAGCAGCGCACCCGTGGCCACCGTGCCGGCAAAGGCCCGGCGGGTCATGCCGGAGGAAACGGCATCCGGCTGCGGACGCCGAAAGGAGAAGTGAATTCGGTTGCGGGGGCAGAGGGCGACACAGTCGAGACAGAGATTGCAGTCAGCCGGCGAGATCCGCCGGTCCTCAGCAATGGCGCCCATGCGGCAGATGGCGCGGCATTGCCGGCATTTGCCGCACTGCTCGTCTCCGCCGTGGGCCGTGAGCCAGGAAAAACGGGAGACCAGGGCCAGCAGACCGCCCAGGGGGCAGAGGTTGCGGCAGAAAAACCTGCGCTGCCAGTGGTTCAGCACCAGGACCAGGGCCAGGAGCAGCAGGGAGAGGAGGCCCAGGCCATAGACCCGGTGGCTGAAGGGCAGCACCGTGTTTTTTAAAAAGTCATAAACCGGCTCAAGGGCGGCATTGCCCCAGTCCGGGGCGTGCAGGTAAGTGAAGGTGAAAAAGGAGGAGACGGCAAAATCAAAGGCCGGATAGACGGCAAAGGAAAAGGCGCGCACCAGCAGGGAAAAGGGGTCCAGATAACCGGCCAGGGGCAGGCCGAGCAGAGCGGCCACCAGGATGAAAATGAGCAGGTAGTATTTGACCGGGCGCAGCTCTTTGCCCACCGTTCCCTGCGGGGACCGGATGACGGCAGCCGCGCCATCCACCAGAGCGCCCATGGGGCAGATCCAGCCACAGAAAGAACGGCCGAAAACCAGGGTAAAAACAAGGGTAATCAGCGCCGGCAGCATGAGGGCAACAAGGGTCTTGCCGGCGAAAATGGCGGCCAGGGCCAGCAGCGGATCAAGGCGAAAGAGAATATTAACGGCATACTCCAGCTCGTCGGAGCCGCTATAGTCCGTCTTGATGAACAGAAAGAGAAACAGGGCGAAAAACAGCAGCTGGCACAGCCGGCGCCACAGATAGACCGGGATTTTGCGGTTACGGACCATGGGCGGCCTACGCGGTCAATACCTTGATTTTGGCCAGGTCCATCTCGCCCAGGCCCATGTTATAGGCAGCCACGGTGGAATCGATGTCAGCCGGCTGCAGATCGAAGAGGGTGGTGGCATAGGCGTCCGCCGCCACCGGGTCCGCTGAGGCGATCAGGGTGTCGAGCTGTTTCACATCGTTGAGATCGCCGCCCTGGGGGCCGTTGCGCAGCAGGATGCGGGTGGCGTCGATCACCGTGAGCTTCGGCCTGACGACCGTGGCCAGGTCAGCCAGCTTCTGGCCGAGATCGTGATGCATGTCGCCCCGGTTGCCGCCGATCACCCCCATGCTGTTTTTCAACCCCAGGGTCAACCGGCTCAGGCCATGGTGCTTGGCCACCGGCACGTTGATGTAACAGTCCGCATCCAGGGCGTCCTTATAGATCTCCCAGCTGGTCAGCGATTTTCCCCTGGCAATCTGCACCGGCACGAATTTACGATTATCCATGTGGTCGATTTTCAGCCGCCGGTCATCAAGGCCGGCCAGGGCAGCCTGGATGCCGCTGTTGGCGTAGCAGCGCCGGGCCTCGTTGCAGGAACGGTCAAAAATCAGCACCTTGCCCGCCCCGGCCTGCAGGGCCAGGCTGGCCAGGGCCATGACCACCAGGGGATTGGTGTTGGCCGCCTGCTCCGGTTTGCGGTCCCAGCCCATGTTGGGCTTGATCACCACCTTGTCGCCTGATTTGACGAACTGGCCCATGCCGCCCAGGGGAGCCAGCACCCGGGAGACCAGGGCCGCATAGTCCGCGCCCTTGGCCACGGACAGCAGCGGCTGGGGCCTTTCGGCCGCCAGGGCGCTGGGGATGATGCGGAATTGGGGCACAGCCAGGGTGGCCCCGGCTGACCAGAGGAAAACATCCTTGATGAACTGCCGCCTGTCCATAAAATCCTCCTTCGGGGGTTGCGATGTAGGGGCACCCCTCGTGGGTGCCCTCGGATTGGGCTGCCCTTGTTTGCCACTGTCCGGGTAGTTCACACCCGTGATATCCACTTCGGTGCCCGCCGGGCATGAGGGCACCCACAAGGGGCGCCCCTACAGTTCTTTTATGTTGCGGGGGTTCGCACAGGGGCGGTTCGCGAACCGCCCCTACGTCACCTTCATTGAAAAATGGGGCTATACGGGCCGCTATGACCCGGCAATCCGGTGATCGGTTACGAAGTCAGTTGCATCTGGGCATATGATAGCAGGCCCGGCCGGGGAAAGCAATTCTGCGGTGCCGGGGGAACAAACGTTTCAACGTTCGAACGCTGAAACGTTGAAACGCTGCAACGAAAGGCTTGCCATTTGCGTTATTATCAAGCTGCAAATGGATGCTATCTGGGCAAAAACTCAGCTTACATGGCTCAATTACGTTGTCAACGTAATTGACTTTGTGTAGATATCAAGAAACCAGATATTAACTTGTTATTCGTCAACCAGGAATGAGCATTGAAACCTATTAGCATCGAACTTACGGGGACAGATGTAGTTGCCTGGTGGGGCGCCGTAGTAGCGACCGTAGTTCTCCTTTGGGACATATACAAATGGAGAACCGCTGGTCCCAGGATACGGTTCGTGGTCAACTCCGGTATGATCATTATGGGAGATCCCTCCAGAGCTCGGCAAACATTCATATCGGCTCAGGCAACCAACGTGGGAGATAGGCCTACTACAATAACGAATTTGGTTATTCAGCATTATAAAACGTATTTCGCCATGTTGAGACATAAACCTAGTATTTCTATGCTCGTGACCGAGCCAAGTATCGAGCAACCTCTCCCATATGTGCTTCAGCCAGGATGCGTTTGGCAAGGCCTATCCCCCCAAACTGAAGAGATAGAGGTTTTAGCGAAGACTGGATATCTGGTTTGCGGGCTTTGTCATTCTCATAGCGATAGGGAAATCGATCGGCGCGTGGTTATAAGAAAAAAGTCTGAGACATAAGCTGGCAAAGCGCCGTGGGACCAATATAGCCATATATGTAAACAAACCGCAGATTATGTTTGGCATAAGTTGATGGTGCCCCTTTCAGTAACGGTAGATTCCTTTTGATAAAAAAATCCTAGGAAACAAAACGATGGAATGCCCAGAGTGTCATCAAAAAACGTACCTAAACGATTTTGATAACGATTTTTTTATAGGTAGAAATTCTGCCGGAATTCCATTTTTTAAATGTAAGGAATGCGGAAATCTATTTTTTGTTAGCGAAATAGATGGAACGGCGAATTCAATCCCCCGAGAAAAAGGAGCCCGTTCAGTTCCTATTGTTTTGGGATTGTTTTCTTGCGCAATCGCTCTGAGTATTTTCTTGTTTTTTGGTAGTAATATAGTCACTTGGCTTATTGGAGGTATGCTTGTTTGGTATGGTTGGCACAATATTAAGGTTGGTTTTTTTAGCTCACAAAAATTAATTAACGAAATGTGTTGGGATAGAGAAATTCCTCTAAGTAATGAAACCAAAAGAAAGTTAAAAAAAACTTACAATTTAGAATAATTTCCGTGCGTTCTGGTTACCAACTTGCTGAAGAAAACAATAATGAAGCGGCGTAACAATGCTGCTGCAAGGGACCGCTGAAACTGCGCAGCCCCTGAGCAGCGGCGTTCACCATCATAAAAATATCCAATGAAAATTGAGAACCCAAAATGATCATCAGACACGAAACACCCTCAGATATCGACGCAATTGACAAAGTCACCATCGCTGCCTTCCAGAATCATCCGATCAGCCATCAGACGGAACAATTCATCATCAAGGCACTGCGGAGTGCCGGGGCGCTCACTCTTTCGATGGTCGCGGAGATTGACGGACAGGTGGTGGGCCATATCGCCTTCTCGCCGGTGGCAATTTCCGATGGCAGTCCAAACTGGCATGGGCTCGGACCGATCAGTGTGCTGCCGGCATATCAACGGCAGGGCATTGGCAAGTCTCTTATGCATGAAGGATTATCCCGGCTGAAAGCCTTGGGAAGCAAGGGCTGCTTTCTGGTGGGTGACCCAGGCTACTATCAACGGTTCGGCTTTAGAAATATCCCGGAGTTAATTTATGAGGGTATTCCCCAGGAGGTTTTTCTTGCCCTGCCGCTTGCTGAAAAAATTCCGCAAGGCACTGTCGTGTTTCACCAGGGATTTTCAGCAACCAGCTGAAATCTAAAATATTTCGTATGACCGGATCAGCATGAGCAAGAAAATCTCCCCGGAAGACCTCACGAAAATCATTCAACCCGGCTCCCGGATCTTTATCGGCACCGGCTGCAGCGAGCCGACCATCCTGACCAGCCAGCTGGTTTCCCACAAGCATCACTTCACCGATTGCGAGATCCTCCATTTTCTCACCCTGTCCGACAACAAATTCTTTGACAGTGAGGAGCCCTCCCCGTTCCGGCATCAGGCCCTGTTTGTCGGCAAATCGATCCGCCAGGCGGTCAACGAGGGCAAGGCCGATTATATCCCCATCTCCCTTTCCGATATCCCCAAGCTGGTCAAATCAGGCCGGCTGCGAATTGATGTCGCTCTGCTGCAGGTAAGCCCGCCGGGCAAATTCGGTTTCTGTTCGCTGGGCATCAACGTGGATATCAACCACACCGTCTTTGCATGCGCCAAGATCGTCATCGCCCAGATCAACCCTCTGATGCCGCGGACCAGCGGGGACTCCTTTGTCCCCTTTGCCGACATTGATTACTATGTGGAACACGAGGCGCCGCTGCTGGAATTTTCCTACCCGCCGCCGGATAAGGTGACGGAAAAAATCAGCAGCTACTGCGCCCGGCTCATTGAAAACGGCTCGACCCTGCAGCTGGGCATCGGCGCCATTCCCAATGCCGTGCTCCGCCACCTGGGGGACAAAAGTGATCTGGCCATCTTCAGTGAAGTGCTGTCCGATTCGGTCATCGACCTGATCGAGTCCGGCAATGTCAACTGCCGGCAGAACATCCACCCCCATGTGATGATCTCCTTTGTCATCGGCACCAAAAGATTGTATGACTACGTAAACGGTAACCCCTTCATCGAGTTCCACCCCGTTTCCCGCATCAATAACCTGGCCAATATCGCCGCCAACAGCAAGATGGTTTCCATCAACGCCGCCCTGTCCGTTTGCCTGACCGGCCAGATCAACTCGGACAGCATCGGCGCGCATTTCTACAGCGGGGTGGGCGGGCAGCTGGACTTCACCAGGGGCGCGGCCCTCTCGGAGGGGGGCAAACCGATCATCTGCCTGCCCAGCCTGACCAAAGACGGGCAAAAATCCCGCATCGTCGCCACCCTGGAACCGGGATCCGGGGTGGTGGTGCCGCGCAGCGACGTGCATTATGTGGTCACCGAATGGGGGGTGGCCTATCTCCACGGCAAGTGCATCAGGGAAAGAGTGATGCTGATGATCGGCATCGCCCATCCGAAATTCCGCATGGAGCTGCTGGAGGAGGCGAAAAGACTGCATTTCACCTACGCGGACCAGATGCTGCCCCAGACCAAGGACGGGGTGGTGGTGGTCTATCCGGAAAAATTCGAATGGCACTTCACGGCCCGCGACCAGACTCCCGTCTTTTTCCGGCCGGTCAAACCGACGGATGAGCGGATGCTGCAGGAACTCTACTATGAGCTTGACCAGGACGACCGCAAGCTGCGCTTCTTCTCGCCAAAAAGCACCTTCCCCCATCAGGAGACCCAGGCAACCGTCAACGTGGACTACGAATCGGTTTTCGTGCTGGTGGGTCTGGTGGGCACGGCGGAGCAGCAGAAGATTGTCTCAATCGGCTCCTATTATCTTGACCGCTCCCTCAATCAGGCGGAAGTCGCCTTCACCGTGACCAAACAGTACCGCAACCAGGGGCTCACCCGTTTCATTCTGGCCAAGCTCATCGATGTGGCGCGGGAAAAAGGGGTGGCAGGCTTTACCGGCGAGGTGCTCAAGATAAACGAGGCCATGCTGCATATCTTAAGGACCCTGCCCTATAAGATCTATTTTGAAAGCGAGGAAGACTATCTGCTCTTTCAATTTCATTTTGATCAGCGGAAAACGGATTTTGCTTAACGAGCCTTTGGGAAAATAAGAGGAATTTGTAAAAACTGAAAATTAGCCACAGAGAGCACGGAGCTGACTGACTGTAAAAAAATATTTCTCTGCGATCTCTGTGCGCGCCGTGGTGAAAAAAGCCTTTTTTATGAGTTAACGGCACTGTCATATCTCATCTCTGCAGCGGTTGATGCCCCCCGTCCTCCGACTTCACACAGCCACGTTCCGCCTTCTGCCATTTCTTGATGATCTGCATGATTGATCGCACATGGGCGCAATCGCATTTGACCGGACACGGTCTGGTTTCATTTTTGATAAGGCAGTGCCCCGGACATCTTTTACTGCCCATGGCCCTTTCCTTGTAAAGCGGACCGTTATAGAGATGCTGCAGGGTCTCCACGCTGATGGACAGGGTGGTGCCGCAGGAATGGTTGAAAAGAAACAGGCCCTTGCTCAAATTTTCGAACAGCGCCTGATAACCGATAAGCTGCAGGCAAGGGTCTGCCAGGAAATCCGCGTAATCAAACCATGTTGTCCGGCAGGCCGGGCACTCTTTGAACACCTGTCCCTGGGTCTGGATCTGCTCCATTGTCACTCCTCTGCTGACTATTTCCGGCACCGGTCCGTGATAGCCGCGGACGGACCGCTCAGGCAGTCGACAAGTTCCCGCTGTTCGTCTTGATTCAACTGTGCCCCATACAAGACCATGTTGCCCACTGTTCTTTTCCAGGAGCTCTTACTTTTTTTACCCAGGCTCTCACAGATCCGGGTCACGTAATGGCACACTTCACAGCGGGTGGTGATCAGGTTGGCGCACGCATCATCCGCCCCGGCGGAAGAGCTTGCGAAAACGAGCAGGCCGGCAAAAACAAATATGATCTTGGCGCGCAACATCAAAATATCCCCATTATCCTTTCCCCGAATTTACGGTACGCCTGAGCCTCTTGCAAAATAAACAAGGTGCCATATCGTCATTCCGGCGAAAGCCGGAATCCAGTCATTCAGCCCCATTTCTCCTGTTCTGGACCCCGGCTTTCGCCGGGGTGACGTCATTTTGCAAGAGCCTCGCCTATTATTGCTATGGCAAAATTCCGGCAAATGCAAGAAAAATTCCTAACTTGCCACGGGATTGGTATATCTTTTCCCCCGCTCGCCCTTGTTCCGGCGATGTTTGCCCACTGCCGGGGTGATTATAAAAAAATAGCATGGTGCAAGCAAAAAATAATGATTATAATCCTCCCCACTAAATGGCTTTGCAACAATCATTTTTTCTGAAATTGAGGATGAGCATGAGAAAAAAAATCATACGACGGGCCGCTTTTATCATATTTGCCGCCACAATCTTCATTTATCCCGGCAACCATTTTTCCCCTGCTGTTGCCAGTGCCCAGCCCGCCGAGGCGGAACAGGAGGTCGAGGCCGCCGGCAGCCAGCAGAAACCTGATGTTCTGTCCCCCCAGGAAGAACAGCTGCGAGAGGAGGCGGAAGCCCCCCAGGGTCCGGACGAGCAATACGTCCCCGGCCCGGGAGACGATGAAAGCCAGCCCCAGGGGCCATCCGAAGAGATTGTGCCTGATCCGGGTTATGACGAAAGCCAGCCCCAGGGGCCGTCCGAAGAGTATGTGCCTGATCCGGGTTATGACGAAAACCAGCCCCAGGACCCATCCCAAGAGGATACCCCTGATCCCGGCTATGAAGAAAACCAGCCCCAGGGGCCGTCCGAGGAGTATGCGCCCGAACAGGGCGATGAGGCTCAGCCGGTGCCGATCAATGAGGAGCAGCCGGCGGAACCCGTGGAGAGCGGCAGCTGACCGGGTTTGCCTTTCGCGCTGCTTGCCCCTTGCCAGCCAGGCAGCGGCGGGATACCAGCCCAGGGTGGCAATGCCTGGGCAAATGAGAGTAGAGTGGCAGATCATGACTTCAACCCAAACCGCCCCGCAAACCGCTGGTGCCGTTACTCCGGCAGCCGGCGACGACATCATTGTCCAGGTCAGCGGCCTGTGCAAATTCTTCGGCAGCCGCCGGGCCGTGGATAATGTCAGCTTTACCATCCGCCAGGGGGAGTGCGTCGGTTTCCTGGGCCCGAACGGGGCGGGCAAGACCACGACCATCAACATGCTGCTGGGCCTGGTGGAAAAAAGCGGCGGGACCATGCGCATCATGCACCTGGACATCCCCGCACAGCAGCAGGAGGCCAAATGCTTCATCGGCGTGGTGCCCCAGACAGACAGCCTGGACCCGGACCTGACCGTGGAAGAAAACCTGCTGACCTATGCCAGCTATTTCAATATCACCGGCCGCAAGGCCAGGGCCAAGTCCGCCGAACTCCTGGAGTTCTTCGCCCTGGCCAACAGACGGCAAGAGATCATCGAGCACCTTTCCGGCGGCCAGCGCCGCAGGCTGCTGCTGGCGCGGGCCCTGATCAACGAACCGAAACTGCTCATCCTGGATGAGCCCACCGTGGGTCTTGATCCCCAGGCCCGGCATCTCATCTGGGAACGCCTGGAAATCCTGCAGCAGCAGGGCACCACCATGCTGCTCACCAGCCATTACCTGGACGAGGTGGAACACCTGAGCAGCCGGGTGCTCATCCTCGACCACGGCAAAATCGTGGCCCAGGGTGTCCCGCAGCAGCTGATCACGGAACTGGTGGGCATCGATGTCTTTGTCATTGAAGGCACGACAGCGGAACTCGACGCCCTGGAGAAATCCTTCAAACAGTGCGAGGCAACCACGGAACGGGTCAACGATAAACTCTATGCCTACACCCAGGAGGATTGCAGCCGGCTGGAATCCCTGCTGAAAAAATCCCGCAGCTGGCTGCGGCGGCCGGCAAACCTGGAAGACCTTTTCATCCAACTCACCGGCAGATCATTAAGGGAATCATGAAGCACCTGCGTTTCTGGACTCTGTGGCGGCGTAACAGCCGGGTGTGGCGCAAGCACGTCATGGCCACCCTGATCGGCAATCTGGGCCAGCCCCTGCTCTTTCTGCTGGCCATGGGCTACGGCATCGGCCACGAGATGCAGACCATCGACGGCCTGACCTACCTGCAGTTTCTGGCCCCCGGCCTGGTCACCTCCTCGGTGATGTACAGCGCGGCCTTTGAAACCACTTACGGCTCCTACACCCGGCTTTCCATGCAGAAGACCTACGAGGCCATTCTCATGACCCCGCTGGGCATTACGGATATCGCCCTGGGGGAGATCTTCTGGGGCGCCAGCAAAGGGCTGCTGTCGGCCATCATCATGCTGGCAATGCTGCCCCTGTTCGGGGTCTGGCCATCAATCTGGACCCTGGCCCTGCTGCCCGTGCTGTTCATGTCCGGGGTCTTTTTCGCCGCCTTCGGGCTGATCATGACCGCCCTGGCCAGCAGCTATGAATTCTTCAATTATTTTATTTCGCTTATCCTGACCCCGCTTTTTCTCTTTTCCGGCATCTTCTTTCCGCTCAAGACCATTGTCCCGTCGGCCAGGATCTTTTTTGAACTGTTGCCGCTCACCCCCATCGTCACCCTCTCCCGCATGCTCTGTTACGGTCAGTTCCATGAGCCGTGGCTGCTCAAAATCGCGGGATCGCTTCTCCTGACCCTCTTTACCTGCTGGCTGTCCGTCATTTTTTTGCGCAAGCGGCTGATCCAGTAATGCCCGGACGGACACCAACCATCGCAGGCCTCACCCGCGGGCGTCATGCACGGCAAGGCTGCCGAGCGGGTTTTTACGAGACAATCAAAATTTCATAGTGCAAAGGAACTCCCCCCCATGCCCCAAAGCAAACAGCCATTCAAACGGTTTCCCACCGCCCAGGAAGACGCCCATGCCTCAAGGGTCTATACCCCAACCCCGCAGACCATCTCCTCCAGCTACAAGCTGTCCTATACGGATAGCGACTTTATCATGCGTGACGAACTGCGGCCGGTGAGGCTGCAGCTTGAACTGATGAAGCCTGAACTTCTCCAGCAGGAGCACGGCATCAAGGCCACGGTGGTGGTGTTTGGCGGCAGCAGGGTGCCCCATGAGGAAATGGCCCAGAAACGACTGGCGGAGGCCGAAAAAATGGCCGCGGGTGATCCGGCCAATGAAATTTTCAGACAGAGGGTGGCGGCAGCCAGGCGGATTGTCGCCAAGTCACATTACTACGATGAGGCCAGAAAGCTCGGCAGAATTCTCTCGGAGACCTGCCACGCCAGAACCGGCTGCAGACTGGTGGTGATCACCGGCGGCGGACCGGGCATCATGGAGGCGGCCAACCGCGGGGCCTTTGATGCAGGCGCCAAGACCATAGGGCTTAATATCGTCCTGCCCCATGAGCAGGCCCCCAACCCGTACATCACCCCGGATCTGAGCTTCCAGTTTCATTACTTTTCCATCCGCAAAATGCATTTTCTCATGCGGGCCCAGGCCCTGGTCGCCTTTCCGGGAGGTTTCGGCACCCTGGATGAACTCTTCGAAACCCTTACCCTGATCCAGACCAAAAAAATCAAACCGCTGCCCGTGCTCCTCTTCGGCCGGCAATTCTGGGAAAAACTGATCAATTTCGATTTTCTGGTGGAGGAGGGGGTCATCGCCCCGGAAGACCTGGATATCTTCCAGTTCGTCGACACGGCGGAAGAGGCGGGCCGGATTATTTTCGAATACTTTAATGCGGACGACCGGTATTGACCAAGATTCAAATCAGGAGTCAGGAGTCAGAAGTCAGGAGACAGAATAAATGTAATGAAATCAATCAACCAATCATTCTGTCTCCTGTCTACTATCTCCTTGATTCTCTTTTTCCCGGCTTCGCGCTCAGCGGCTGACCATGGTCAAGGCCTGGGCCGGGCAGGCATTGCGGCACAGCCCGCAGCCGAAACATTGCTCACGGTTGACCACCGCCTGAAACCCGCCGGCCGCCTGGCGGCTGGAGATGGCTGAAAACTGGCAGGCAGCGGCGCATGTGCCGCAGCCGTTGCACAGCTCTTCGTCCACCGCGGCCACCCTCTCTCCCCGGAACATGGTTTCCACATCCAGGGACAGGGTGCGCAGGCCGAGGCAATCGCCGGGCTGGCAGTTGCAGATGGCCCCGATAAAGGGGGTCATCATGGTCCAGATGGTATGCACCGACCCAAACTTATCCAACTCCTCCATCTGGGCAATGGCCTGCTCCGGGGTCAGGGATTCCAGCCCCTCATCCTGGGCCAGGCCGAAATAGCCCATGTCAAGATCCCCATACCAGCACTCGGGGGTATAGCTGACGCTGTAACAGCAGCGGTTTTCCTTCTTCTTGGCCGCCCAGCGGCAGGCGCAGGGCAGGCGAACCACGGTGGCGGCCCGGCCGACGATCTCCCGGATGTCCTCAATGGTCACCACCTGGCCGAAATGCTCTTCCCTGGCCCTGGCCACCAGCTGGTTGACCAGCCGCGGAGGGAGGGCCTTTTTCTTCTGGTAGAGAACCTCCAGCCGGCCCAGGGTGGCTACCCCGGCATCGATGGTGGACAGGAAAAAATCCTTGATATAGGCCCGGCGCCGCAGGTCCGCCAGCAGATCATTGGCATAATTGGCGGCATTCTTGAACCAGACCTTACCGTCCCCGTGCTTGGTGCAGAATTCACACATTCCCCAATCCTTTCAGCAGGCAGCCTTGCCCTTTTCCTCATTGAGAATCCGGCCGAAGGTGGCGCTCAGTTCATGGATTTTGTAGGGTTTGGGCACCACCCCGCAGAATCCGTATTCTTTGTAATTGGCCATGATCGGATCATTGGCGTAGCCGCTTGACACCACGGCCTTGACCCCGGGATCAATGGCCAGCAGTTTCATGATCGCCTCCTTGCCGCCCATGCCGCCGGCAATGGTGAGATCCATCAGCACGGCATCAAAGGGCCGACCCTCCTCCCTGGCCTTCACATAAAGCGCGATCGCCTCGCTGCCGTCCTTGGCCGCCGCGGTTTCACAGCCGATGTAGCCCAGCATCTCAATGGCTATCTCCCGGACGATTTCCTCATCATCCATGATCAGAATCCGGCCATGGCTGGCGATGCTTGTTTCCGCCTCCGCCGGCCGGACAGGGGCCGCCTTGTCGGTGGCGGGCAGATAGATAGTGAAGGTTGACCCTTTGCCGAGCTCCGAATCAACGCTGATGATCCCGTCATGTTTTTTGATGATTGAATAGGCGATGGTCAGGCCGAGCCCGCTGCCGGTCCGCTTGCTGGAGAAATAGGGATCAAAGATCTTGGCGAGATGCTCCCTGGCTATGCCGGCCCCTTCATCCTGAAAGGCGAGTTCTATATATCTGCCGGCGGGCAGGGTAAGCAGATTATGGGGGGCAATTTCAACATTTCTGGCCCGGATGGTCAGGATGCCGCCGGAAGCCATGGCCTGGGTGGCATTGATCACCAGATTCTGGGTCACCTGGCTGAGCTGCCCCTCATCCACCTCAATGGGCCACAGGTTGTCTGCCAGGTCATAGACACACTTCACCGGGGAGCCGCGCAGGACAAAACTGGTGGAGTCCTTGATCAGTTCGGAGATGGTGGTGGTTTTCTTGATCGGCGCCCCCCCCTTGGAGAAGGTGAGCAGCTGCTGGGTAAGGGTCCTGGCCTGCAGACAGGCCTTTTCCGTCATTTCCAGGCGGTTGTAGACCTCGTCCTGGCGGTTGAGATACATTTTGGCAAGCGAGATATTGCCCAGGATGGCGGTGAGCAGATTGTTGAAATCATGGGCAATGCCGCCGGCAAACACCCCTACCGATTCCAGCTTCTGTCCCTTGAGCAGCTCCTCTTCCATCTTCTTCTTTTCCGTGACATCGCGGAAGATACACTGGGTGGAAACCGGTTTGCCATCCTGGAATTTACAGCAGGCATTGCCCTCGATAATAATCTTTTTGCCCTGCTTGGAGACAAAAACCGTGTCAATATAATGCACATCCTCTTCGGAGATGACGCTCTGAAAGGTCTTCCGGCAATGCTCACGGCAGTCAGGGGAGATGAGGTCAAAGATAGACAGCCCGGCGATTTCCTCCGCACTGTAGCCGAAGGTCTGCCGCCACGCCTTGTTCACATATTGCAGCCGGCCATCAGGCCGGACGACCTGGATCAGGTCATGGGCATTTTCAAAGAGATCCCGGTAGCGCCGTTCGCTCTCCCGCAGGGCCTTTTCGCTGCGGTTCCGCTCGCTGATATCCCTGAAGATGCCGGTCATGGCCACGGGTCTGCCGTCCACGAACCGGGTCCGGCAGCGGCCCTCCACCACTATTTTTCTGCCGTCCTTGCCCACAAAGATGGTTTCATTGCGATCAAGCGGCTGGCCGTCCAGCAGACATTTAAAGATGTTGCCGCACTTGGCCCGGCACGATTCATCAACGATATCCATCAGCCGCAATCCGGCGATCTCCTCCTCGCGATAGCCCAGGGCCTCGCGCCAGGCCCGGTTGACATATAAGAAGGTGCCGTCCGGGGTGACACTGTGAATGAGATCGCTGGCATTATCGACCAGATCACTGTAGCGCTCCACGGATTCCTCCAGGGCAAGGATGGTTTCCTGACGGGCCCTGCCCTGCTGTTCCAGCTGGCATACTCGCGCTTCTAACTGTTCATAAGTTGGTTTCCCGTCCATCAGGAAAATCTCCGCAAGCGGCTGCCTGTCACTGGGCAGACAGTCTTTTTTTGACATTGATGCAGCATACCCGCCAACTCAGAGCCCACTGCATCATCCGGAAAAATCAGCGCATGGCTGATGCTGTTACCGCTGCTATTACTGCATAACGGGCCAGCTTACCAGCAAAAACCAGCAGGGAAAACAGGATGAAATTGACGCGTAATGCTCCACCGGCCAGGCAGAGCGGATCGCCGACTACCGGAAGCCACGAAAAAAGCAGGGACCATGACCCGTAACGGCGGTAAAACAGCTGCGCCCTGGCAAGAGCTGTCTCATCAATTCTCATGACCTTTTTTATCAAAAAACCAGCGCCCCACAGACCGACAAAATAGGTCGTGCAGGCCCCGAGATAATTTCCCGTTGCGGCCGCTGCCACCACATACTCAGGCTGATAACCCTTCAGGATGAGGGTTACCACCAGCCATTCCGAACCAAGCGGAATGACGGTGGAGGCCAAAAAGCTGAGCAAAAATAACGCCGGCAGGCCGTGATCGGCAAGAAAAGTCTCCAAGTGGCTTTCAGCAGCCTCGGGGTTTTATCAGCTGAGCAGCCAACCCGGTCTGCAATTTACACCGCCAGCTGCAGAATTTCGGCAATCACTTCCTTGCTGTATATCTCCCCAATGCCCCACAGGGTGGCCAGTGCCGCGGCATTTGCCGCGATCATGTTGATATCGCCTGCCGGGATATCGGCGTCCGGTAAACGGATCGGGGCGCCAATGGCGGCAAACCACGCCTCCAGGGCCTTTATGCCCGCCGCTGCCCCCTCCACCCCGAAAACCTCCTGGGCAAAGCGTTCAAAGCGCTCCGGCGCTTTTACCGCGTACCACTTCATCCAGGCGGGCATGACGATGGCGAGCCCGGCCCCATGGGCGATATTGTAAATGGCGCTGAGAGAGTGCTCTATCATATGGTTGGGGAAACTATACTCCTTGAGCCCGGCCGTGGTCAAGCCGTTCAGCGCCAGGGTCGCCGCCCACATGAATTCCGCCCTGGCTGCGTAATTATCCGGCTCCTGCATGATCACATTATTGGTCTCGATCACGGTCTTAATGATGCCTTCAACCAGCCGGTCCTGCAGATGGGAACCGGCCTGCCTGGTAAAATAACCTTCAATCACATGGGCAATGGCATCCACCGCGCCATAGGCTGAATAGCTCAGCGGCACGGTGCAGGTCAACCCCGGACTCAGAATGGACACCCTGGGGTAAACATGGGGAGAACCGATATTATATTTCTGTTTTGTCTCTTCGTTGGTGACCACCGCGTTGCCATTCATTTCGCTGCCGGTGGCGGCCAGGGTAATCACCGTAAAGACCGGCAATGCCCTGGTAACTTCCTTGCCGGTAAAATAATTCCAGACATCATCAGCTGCCAGGGCGCCCACGGCAATGGCCTTGCCTTCATCGAGCACCGAACCGCCGCCGACGGCCAGGACGGCATCCACCGCTTCCCGCTTGGCCAGCTCCACCCCTTGCCGGGTATGGGAGATAACCGGATTTGACACCACCCCGCCGAACTCCACATAGCCGATGCCGTTTCTTTTGAGGCTTGCCGCAATACGGTCGAAAAGGCCGGAACGCTTAATCGAGTTCTGCCCATAAACAAACAGCACCTTGCCCATTCCGGCACTTTTCAGCTCCTCGCCGATTGTTTCTTCCTTTTGGCGGCCAAAGACAATCTTAGTCGGATTGTGAAAGACAAAATCAAACATGGCAAACTCCTTTCCCAGCTGCATTTATCATGAATTACCTATCCTTTCTTCCGGGCCAGTATACTATAGCCGGCAATTCATTTCATCTTTTAAGCAAAAACTTATCTTTGCCGGCAAAGGGCCTGGAAACAGACAGCGGCTTAGCCATTTGGTCCAGGCAAAATCCTTCTCCGCGCCCGGCAACCGGCAGGGTTCTTTGCCAACGGTTCACTTGCCGTATATCAGGAGCAGTGCATGGTTCTTCCGCTCCTTTATTGCCCCCTATTGTTTACTCTTGACAGCCGGAGATTTTGTACGCATACATAGCCAATATCAAAGAGTTATGGAAAATGATGCGGAAAAACACTGGTATCTCTCAAAAAATCCACCAAGGAATACGAATATGAGCAACAACACCTCAACTCCCGCCTCCTCCACGGCAAAGCACCGGATTTTCTTTCGCCACCTCCTACCGGGCCTGGCCTTACTGGGCACGCTTTCCTTCTCAGGTTGCGCAACCGTTGGCCGGGATTTCCCAGCCTACCAGGTTCCCCGGATCAAAATCGGGGAAACAACCCAGACGGATATACGTTCCATGTTCGGGCCGCCCTGGCGGGTCGGCGTGGAAGACGGCACAAAAACCTGGACCTACGGCAGATACCGGTATGGTCTTTTTGCTGAGACGAGCACCCAGGATCTGGTGGTGCGCTTTAACGAGTACGGCATTGTCACCTCATACACATACAATACCACCGAACCACCCAGATAAGCCGTTGTAAAAAAATAACATGGCCAGCGAAATGCGCGGAACGCCACTCTTTTCAGTACCCCCTTGAGTGGTATAAGGAGCCGTAACGAAATTGGGAAATGGCCATGTTATTTGATAACGGCTCCCAAGTTCCGGGTAATGAAAACCGTACGGGCCTGAAAAGAGGGCAAACTTTCCGGACTGGCCTGCCCTCATGGCCTTTTGCGCTAGACTGCGGCGGCCATCGTCAGCCAGCCCGGGATAAAGGCCAAATACCTCTTGACCGGACACATTAGATTTGATTTTTCCGTGAATGCATGCTATCCAAAAGAGCTAAAAAATGTTTGGGGTGTTTTGCCCATCCCCCATATATCGGCGCGGCCCGTTTCGAGGGATATTTCCTTTGCCTGCCGGAATTTTCCCCCCGGAGCACCTCCCCGATATGCATGGACAAACATGTTTTTTTGCAATTATTCATCTTTAAAAAGCAGCGCCAAACGGCTCAAACTGTATAAATTCAAGGCAGCAGAGAAGCGGTTTGTTGAATAACTGATAAGCAATTCAAGAAAATGATTAAAAACACCCTAAGTGCTTCCTAGCATGTCATGGGGGAATATCCTGCCGGGGTTGCCATGGCTGCGACACATATACTTTTGGTTGACGATGAAGCGGAATTCGTTGAAGTAATGGCCGAACGTCTGACCATCAGGGGTTATCACGTTTCCTGCTGCTCAAACGGCAAGGATGCCTTGACTCAGCTGGAGCAGCATCCTGATATTGATGTGACTGTGCTTGATCTCAAAATGCCTGGGATGGGAGGCATTGAAACTCTTGAGGCAATAAAAAAACGACAGCCATTAGCGCAAGTCATCATGCTGACCGGCTACTCGACGGTTTCCAGCGCCACAGAAGCCATGAAACTTGGGGCCTTTGATTATGTGGTAAAGCCTTTTGACAACGATCAATTAATTGTCCTCATCAATGAAGCGGCGGCCAGGAAAAAAAAATTTGCCGACCAGCTCCTTGAAGCGCGCCAGAGACCATACATCTCCGCCAGCAAAAGGGAACAACTCATTGCTGAAATCACGGAAGCGGCAGCAAAAGGAAAACTCCACACGCCTGCCGAATAGGTCGCCTGCCATTGCCCCGTCCGGCCTTGCCGGAATTCTGAGCGCACCCATCGGCAAGCCCGCTGAGCGCTTCCACCCCCCTGGGGCCTGACCCGGCCGCGCTTTTCTGCCCCCGGATGTTGTATCCCCCATCACTAAGAGCTTGTCCATTGCGGAAATCACCTTCTGTTTATGAAACTTTATCTCTGCGGCAGGACTCACTACGGGTAGCGCAGTTGCAGCGCATAACTCAAACATGCAGGAAGTGATTGACAAAAGGTCTGGAAAGGAGCACATTTCATCGCCATGAGCATAAAGAAATTCATCTCTTTCTGGATGGGCGGCCTGGCCTTCTGCTTTATTATCCTGGCACTGTCGCTGATCGCCAGCACCACGAAACTGCAGTCCATGAATGCCCGGGTTCTCAAGGATTCGCAGACCATTGAAGTTGCCCATCAGATTGAAAACGCTATTCTCAGGGAACGGCGGGAGGATCTGCTCTGGCGTGCCACCGGTGAATCTGCTTTTCTTACGCAGAAAGCAAACCTTGTAAAAAAATTACCCCCCCTGGTCCGGGAACTGACGGGTTCAGACTCCTCATCCGGCAACAGCGGCGGCACCTCCCATATCCGGCAACTCTTTGAGCTGTACCAGGCCGAGGCCCTTGCCGAGCCAATGCACCCCCTGGCGGAGGTCAGCCGCTCCGCCGATAAACTGCTGCAGGCGGTTGAGGAGTTCAGGGAACGGAATCATAGCCAGATGACCGAAACCCTGGCGCTGAGTAAACACCTGGACACCATGGTCGACCGCTGGTCAATCGGACTGATTCTCTTTGTCCTCTGCTTCGCCGCTCTTGGCGCCGTGCTGCTGCTCAAGCGCATCATCATCCCCACCTTTGCCCTGAGCCGGGCCGCGGAGCGTTTCGGCAGAGGTGAGTCTGCAGTGCGGGCCAGGGTTTACAACAATGATGAACTCGGCATGCTCAGCCGCGCCTTCAATGAAATGACCGAGAATATCAAGCTTCTTGAGCAGGATCGCCGCCATTTAATCGCCTCCCTGGCCCATGACATCAAGAACCCCATGGTCCTCATCGGCGGCACGGCCAGGAGATTGAAAAAGAAACAGGCCGTGGTCGAAGAAAAGATGCCTTTGCTCAACTGTATCATCGAGCAGGCCGATGCGGTTGAAGAACTGATCGGCGAGCTTGTCGACACCGTGCGCCTGGAAGACGGGAACGCAGCCTTCTCCATGGTGGAGGTGGATCTGCATGATCTGCTCAAGACAATTCTCGCCAAGCAGTCAACCATGCTCACCAGCCATCACCTGAGTTATGAAGGGGAGCCCTGCCAGGTGTGGGGTGATGCCAGGCGACTGGAGCGGGTGGTAAACAATCTTATCTCCAACGCCGTTAAATACAGCGAACGTGGCAGCGCCATTGATATACGGCTCCGGCGTGAGCCCGACAGGTGTGTTATCACGGTAAAGGATGCAGGGGTTGGCATTCCGCCGGAGAAAATCCCCACCCTGTTTCAGCCTTTCCGCAGACTCGCCGGGACAAAAAACATGGCCAAGGGCAGCGGCCTCGGACTTTTCTCGGTAAAAAAAATCATCGACGGCCACGGCGGCAAAATCACCATTGCCAGCGAACCGGGCCGCGGCACTACAGTGACGATTGGGCTGCCTTCTCACCAGAACGGCTGCCCCTGCGCCTGCCCGGCAAATGAAACAGGACCGCTTGGCAAATAGAGCCGCCGCAGTTTTTCAGCGGCCTTCTCCACCTTCCCCAAATTGTCCCCGGAAGCCGGAAAAGACAAAATAGCTGCCGATGGCCATGACGAAAACGCCGGTCATGATGTTGTCGGACTCATAATAAGCGAATGGGCCTGCACCCCTGGCCAGCGCAAATCCCGATTTGATCACGGCCAGGCCAACCCCAATTCTGCATAAGGCAAAGGCCCAGGCCACGGCCTGATCTATCCTCGACTTATTTTTTATCACAACTCATTATTCAGGATTCTGTCATTTGCGGAAAAAATCAGCTTTGCCTGCCAATTTCTTAAAAAAATTTGTGGGTTAAAAACGTTCACCGCGCTCCCCCGCGCCCTGGCCAATCATTTAATTTTCTGGAAATCAGAACTATTACGGGAACCATCCGGATATTTTTTACGTCTTTAGTATATCAATATACTTCTTTTACCGGGAAGAAACGATAAAACGATAACATTATCGCGCACCTTCCTGCATAGACAAACCGGGAGATCACCATATGGGCCATTTCTCCGAAAAAAACGAATCGCACTGCCCTTACTGGACCGAGTGTAACTCTCAATGCATGAGAAGGCTGGGCGGCCTCTTCATCCCCCTGCCATATTATGCGGAACAGTTCTGCAAAACAGGGCAATTTACCAATTGCGGCCATTATCTCCTGAGCAACCTCTTAACCATGGAAAGGGCTGAATCATTCGCAAATGCTTACAATTCTTGAGAGACATCGTGCCGTGGATTCCCCTGCGGCGCGTCTGCCCTTGAGTGCCCGCTGTTTTTCCGCCGCGCCCTCAGCATAAGCCGGTAAAGCAAAGCGCTAATCTCGTCAACTTACCGGCCCAGGTCAAAGGGGCAGGCGAGCCACCCATCTCACAATTTTTCTCCCGCACCAGCGCATCTGTTTTATTATCCTGTCCAGCACGACCTTTCTCTGGCTGGAATTCCCTGACTCGTGGCCTGACTGGCTTGACTGGCTCAGTGCA
The DNA here is from genome assembly GCA_023230525.1 of Desulfobulbaceae bacterium. GTDB lineage: Bacteria > Desulfobacterota > Desulfobulbia > Desulfobulbales > SURF-16 > SURF-16. The sequence goes on along the minus strand of JALNXE010000035.1, from coordinate 8,847 downwards.
TGAATTCTGGTTTTGGTAAAACCTACCCTGGAAAAACAAAAAAAGCCCCTAACTCGTATTGAGTTAGGGGCTTGAAATTTACTGGTGCACCCGGCACGATTCGAACGTGCGACCTACGGATTCGTAGTCCCATTCTGATGTCAAAGTTAATCACCACTTATTACTGTTTGCCCTTTTAATATCAACATGTTGGCTAACCATGATTGTTTATAGTTAATTACGATTTTTTGATTTCAGTGGAGCAAAATTGGAGCAATCGCGACATTTGTTCTTTTGGAGCATTTTCGAGAATTCTGGCTAAAATTGACGCCGGAGTCTCCGCGGCGGCGACCATTTCCTCATCTTCGTCCATATCCTCCATCATATCAACGTACATTTTTTCGAGCCGCAAGCCGATATTGCGTATGCGATTCAGTTGTTTAGCGTCGTTTCCTGGCATTTCATGCAAAATATTGATGATCTTCCGGGGAGAGCCACCCGTATTGGAGAGCTGCCCCGCCGATCTCCCTTAAATTCTGCCCATCGAGAAGCGCGGTTCCCGCTCGAAGTTTTCTCCAATGGCGTCCATCTCCGGCATATTTACCTAAAAATTTTTCAAGTCTTTCCGGGGTCATACCGGAATTCGCCGTGATTTCCCCAATTAACTCCGACCCCAGGGCGGAAAGTTCCTCCCGCCTCTCCGGTTCAATTTTTGGCCTTCCCACGCCCATTCACTCCTTTTTGTCAAGGGCAAAATATCATACACGTCGTCCAAGTATTATGCCCGTGCAGAAAAATATGTAACATGCCATAGTGCACCATCGTGCTAACACGATAATAACATTATAACGGGAGGTTAAACAATATGCACGGGAAACACAAGTTAATCTTTCACATGCCGGACATGGCGGCGGCATTCGGCTCATCGGAGGCGAGCATCCGAGGGCTCATTGTGCGGAAAAACTGGGACGCAATCCCCAGCCCCTTTAAGCTGGGCACCCGCTGGGCCTGGCGGGCGGAAGATGTGGAGGCATGGTTGGCCGCGAAGGCTGCGAACCAGGTCGCCGAGCAATCTGCGCCGTCCCGCCCCGTAGGCCCGGCCGAGAAAAACGCGGAAAATGGAGCCGTGAAATGAATTTCGGCACTGGAACAACAGAAAAAAAGAGATAGTGCGTGGGTTGAATTTATCAACCCACCGAGGAAAGCCGCTGCCGAAGTTTGCAGACAGGTGTACCAGCAAGGCAAAGGCCGAATGGAACTATTTTCCCGTCCATAACTGCCCGTTTACAGGCACATTAATTATTCTCATCGGAGGAATAACCAATGGATTTAATAGACGCAATTATTTTTATATTAAACTCGGGCGTGAAACTGGGCCAAGACGTGCCAGCTGATATTTTTGCTCGGACCCAACTAATGGGGCTGGCCAGGATATTATTAGAGGAGAGATTTATAATTATCAAAATGAAGGAGCAAAAACTATTCAATAAATATCCAATAAAGGAATAAGAACGCATATGGTTTGGATGGTGCCAGCATAGCCGCTGGTAACCACTGGGATGGTTCTGATTTTTCTCAGCCTTATTGCATCTTCGATCATTGATCGCTGTCATTTGCTTTTTTTGTTCTCTTTGCTTCCTGCAGCATTTGGGCGAAGTAGTACTCCTTTGGTATTATCTAAGTTGAAACGATGCCGCTCTCCCTTGCAAATACAGGCTTTCAGGCAAGGGAGGGTGGCATGTACAGCCCATGATTTTCTGTTTGTCCGCTATGCGGCTTTTCGGCCTGTATTTTACAATTGGCCTTGTAACCGTCAGGCTGTTGTGTAATATGATAGCCGAGTTTATTAAATTCCTGCTGTTAATTTTGCGCAGCCTCATTTCACGTGGTGGGTCTGGATAACAACTAAACTCGGGCATCACACTAAGTTGAGATAAAAAACATGGCATATCAGTATGAACATTGCGCTGATTGCAGGCGAATCCTCGGGCGCGAATGGCCCGAAGTACATAAATGGCTCGATGAGCTTTCCGGACAATACCGGGACGACCACCGACGACACCGGCACCATGCCGAAGGTATTGAAAAGGTACGCGGGATCTGGGGTAACGAAGCAGCTCTAGCCGCGCAAGTACATATTATTGTTGATTGCTGGGGCATTCCTCGCGCAAATGACTATGTGTCCGGCCAGGTAAACAAATTTGGCTTTACCCTTGAATCAACCGCTGAAGACGTTGGCCGACTCCTGCAGTGCCTAGTCCAGCAGTACAAAAAATGCATCTAAATACGCAACAGTTTCCGCTATTTTGTTTCAAATTTCGGGGGGTATCGAAGATATCTTGACTTTAAATTCTACCCAAAACAAAAGGCAAAGACAGATCTGACCCCTTTCCATTTCTGTGATAGCTTACCTCTGATGTCCTCCCCCTCAATCCGGAAGACGGTCAGTATCATGTGGCTAGGCCTTGCTAGGGGGGGAGCAGTTAATATTATTCGTCACCGTAGCTGTTATTTCGTGTGATATTACATTTCAAATTCAAAGGTAAATGGGACTTCAAGTCCTGTGGGTTCACCATAAAATATCACTAAGAGAGCTTCTGTCTTTCCTTTTGGAGGTTCGGGACCTCGGTTATTAAGACTTAGAGAAAATTTTACAGAGTCTTGAGCTAATAGCAAAACAATGAAATTTGTAAGGTTATCGTTTTCAATAATAAGAGCGTTGTTAAACTGGGGGTTGTCACTTTCAATAACTCTCCAATTCATACCATCTGCACATTTATCACTAAAATAAGAAGAATAATTTTTTATGTATAATTTTACTTTTATATAATTTGCATCCGCATTCCCAATATTTTTAACCACAATATCCTTTGTTCTATGTAGTCTGTCAAAATGTAGGATTGAATTTGCGAGGGGCTTCCCGTCAACAAAGCAAGCAATTACTGGTTTCCTTAACTGCTTTCCCGCAAGTTCTTCAAATTTTCTTTCCATTTTTTCAATAGCAGAGTCAGCACGATTAGTTGACTGTTGGGTTAGAAATAATGGAATAAAAGTGCCAAAGATGGCTAAAAAAGCGGCTCCCAATGTTAGAAGATGATTAAGCCTTTTTTCTGCTACCACTAGCTTTGCTTCAGCAATTTTTTTATCAATAAGAAGCTCTATCTTGTCAATTTGGTTACCGTTATGGCCTTTCCCTTGGTCTTCATTCATGTTTTTCTTGCCTACCATTTTTGCGCCGCATTGTTGTTGGGGCTAAATCCAGACACACAAGGGGGATATCCTTCCAAAGGAGAGCCCTCTGTAATTGCCGGCAGAGGCCGGTACCGTCCTGACCGACCCAGAGCTAATCGGCCTTGTGATCGCAAAAGCTCCCGCCCCTATTTTGTTAAACAGCAAAAGCTATAGTTTCATAATTTTGCAAATCAACCTTTTGCTTTGCCTGCCAAAGATCATAATTATCTTGCATCAGTAACCAGCTTTCAGGGGATCGACCAAGCACCTTGGAAAGTTTTAAAGCCATTGCCGGTGAAACATCAGTTTTTCCGGTGATCAAACGACTAACTAGACCAGGGCTAACTCGTAATTTCCGGGCCAATTCATTAGAGGCAATGTTAAAAGGCGTTAAATATACACGCTTTATGAATGCCCCTGGGTGCATAGGTTTATGTTGTTGAATTGCCATTAGTGATAATCCTCATAATCGACCACATCTTCTCAGTCGGCCGGAAACAGGAAGGGGAATCGACGAAGGAGGGGGCTGAAAAGGTAAGGTATGGAATGGTAACTGCCGGCAATTGGATTTTTGATCTTATCCATTTTTTACCTCGCCTATATTGAGTTATAGGTGGTTATTCAATGAAAACAGTATAACTTGCTATAACCCTGAACATTCAGGATGGACAAGGAATTTGCTCATGCCATCACCAACTGGCCCGGATGCCGGCATCGGCATTTTGATTGCATTTTGATCGCCCTGGCTGCCCCAGACTTGATAATTCTGCAATCAGATTCCCCGGCATCGAGGGCAGCGCCGGTCGGATCGGCGGCCAGCTCCCCAGGGCGGGGATTGCATTTTACTTTTTTGGAGCCCGCTATTTTGTTTTCACTCAACGGGCTATGTCTAAGCGGCAAAGGCCTTTACTTTAATTTCACCCGCCTTTTGTCTTGCCTGCCACAGGTCATATTGCGCCTGCTGAATAATCCAGCTTTCAGCGCTGCCACCAAAAGCCTTGGATAACCTTATCGCCATTTCTGGCGAAATGCCGAAACGGCCATTAAGCAACGCTGAAAGCGTTTTTCTTGAGACTCCTAGCCCTTCAGCAGCATCGGTCACTGATAAATTCAGTGGTTTTATACACAGTTCCCGGATCACTTTTCCCGGATGTGGTGGATTGTACATTACCATCGCCTTCCTCCTTTAGTGGTAATCACCGTAGTTAACATCAAAGGCTTGCTTGGCTGCACGAACCATTGTTGATTAGTAACCCATCACAGGTTATAAATTTTTAACTGGCGACGCGCGCCGGAATTTCTTAAGGTGCTGCCATAGACATGGAGCAGCCACCTTGACAACACAAACATACCATATACGCGGTCGCCACATCGACAAAAACGATCTTGACCTCATCCGCCGGGTTACCGCTGACCATTGGCAGGAAGGACGGACGGCGATCTCCAGGATACTGTGCCAGAAGTGGAGCTGGCAGCAGGCCAACGGCCAACTCAAAGACCGGGCCTGCCGGGTCATGCTGCTGGCCCTGGAAAGCAAGGGGGAAATCATTCTTCCTCCCCGCCAGAATGAATCATTCCGGCATCCGAGAAAAGCGGATCGACGCGAGTACATTATCGACTCCACGGAAATGGCCGGTGCCATTTCCGCGTTCGGCTCTTTGACAATCAAGATGGTGCGCCGCACCCCTGATGAAGGGTTGTGGGATTACCTCGTTGACCGCCATCATTACCTGGGAACACCCTGGATCGTCGGTTCCTACCTGAAGTACCTGGCCTATCTCGACGGCCGCCTGGTGGCCTGCCTCGGCTGGGGCTCCGCCGCCTGGAAGGTGGCGGACCGCGACCGGCTGATCGGCTGGGATCGAGGGAAGCGGGAAGCCAACCTGCCCAAGGTAGTTAACAATGTCCGCTTCCTGATCCTGCCCTGGGTCAAGGTCCGGCACCTGGCCTCCAAGCTCCTGGCCTTAAACATCCGGGTTTTGCCGGCTGACTGGCAGGCCTTTTACAACCAGCGGATCTGCCTGCTGGAGACCTTTGTTGACACGACCCGCTTTGCCGGCACGTGCTACAAGGCCGCCAACTGGCTCAAAGTCGGCACCACCAAGGGCCGGGGGAAATACGACCGGACCAACAGGTGTGCCGAGCCGGTCAAGGCGGTGTTTCTTTACCCGCTGGCCAGAACCTTCCGGGAGGATCTCTGTGCTTGACAAGGAACTCTTGGCAAAGGTCCTGACGATCACCGAGACGGATGGACTGCCGTCTGCCGCCCGGCAGCTCATCCTGCTCCTGCTTGAACACACGGCCCGCCAGGAGAAACGCATCAAGGAACTGGAGGCCGAGGTCAGCGAACTCAAAGCCAAACTCAACCAGAACTCGTCGAACTCCAACAGGCCGCCCTCGTCTGATCCGCCCTATAAAGAGAAGGGAGCTCAGCCCAAAAAACGCAAGCCCGGTGGCCGCAAAGGGCACAAAGGCCACCGGCAGCAGCTCATGCCACCGACGAAAACCAAAGCGGTGCATCCCGGACCATGCATCTGCGGCTGTCGTACCTTCAGGAACCTGCGGCCCTATTATACCCACCAGCATATTGAGCTGCCGCAAATCGTCATGGCGGTCATGCACTTCATCCTCTATAAAGGACAGTGCACGGCCTGCGGCAAAATCGGCAAGGGCTATGTTCCGGCCGAGTTCAGCACCGGGTTCGGCCCCAGGTTTTCCGCCCTGGTAGCCGAGATCGGCGGTATCGACGGCAACAGCCGCGAGACGATCCAGTCCTTCTGTTCCTCGGTGCTGGGGGTGCCGATCAGCCTTGGCGCCGTGCAAAAGATCATCGACCGGGCCTCAGCGGCCATCAAACCGCATTACGAGTCGATCAAAGACAAGGCCCGCTGCGCCAAAGTGAATCATCTTGACGAGACCGCCTGGAAAAGCAGTGGCAAGCTGCACTGGCTGTGGGTGATGGCCAACTCGGTGGCCGCCTTCTTCATGATCCACACGAACCGTTCCCAGGCAGCTTTTGCCGAGTTGATCGGGGCCTGGGAAGGGATCCTGGTGAGTGACGGCTACCGGCTTTATCAAAACTGGGTCCATCAGCGGCAGACATGCCTGGCCCACATGATCCGGCGGGCCAAGGGCCTCGCGGAACGGACTGATCCGGAACTTGCCAAATGCGGGGCCTGGGCCAGAGATGAGCTGCGGAAATTATGCAAAATGGCCAAGGATCCGCCAACCAAAGCCGAATGGCGAGCATTTTATGCCCGGCTTTGCCGGCTGATTGCGCTGTACCGGGACTCCGACAGTAACCGATCACAGGGGTGGCCTCCGTCAGGTCGCTAGCCTGATCCACGCCAAGTCAGGTTTTTGTTCTTTGAAATAGCAGTTCATCGCCTCCACCAGCACGGCAAACGAGGACTTACCCTGCAACCGGCAGGTTTGCCTGAGGGAGACAATCCGTTCCACCCAGCGATTGCCTTTTTCACTGCTGGTTCCCTGGCTGCGTTTCCGCCAGAGAACGGCAAAACGGAGCATCCGTTCCCCGAAGTTGTTCGTGGGATCCACGCCTTCTTCCAGGAGAAAGGTGAAGAGCGAGTCCATTTCGTTCTCGATATGGCGGACAAACGTCCCCGCTTCGCTGTCGGAGGTAACCGATCACAGGGTTAATTGATTGATTTTTCAGCAAAAAATTTCATGCAAATTTTGTATACATCTATTAAGTCATTGATTTTGTGATGTTTTATTTTAAAATGTTTGAAAATTTCTTATCAACATTAATTGCGAATTACATCGTATAATCAGTTAGTTAATGAAGATTTCATACCCTGTGATCGCTTACGATATTTTGATAAACGCTCATGTAGTTCTGCTTCAAAATGAGTATGATCGTAGCATAATTTTTTAAGAATATTTGAAACAATACTAATTTGTTTTTCTTCAAGAGAAATGCGAGAGGTTTGAGCAATCGCATTTCTAAATTGTAATGCGCCCGAAGTAAGCCCTACACGTTCTAAGCAAAATTTTACCGCATACATTTTTTGATTTATATTTTCTATATGAATTTTCTCTTGCCAACTTAAACTCGCGACGTGTTTTGTTTTGTATTCGTCTAATATCGTAGCAACAATTATTAATAATTGATTTTTAAATTCATTACATAATTCAGGGTTGCGTGACTCCAACATAAATCTAGTAACTAATTCATGTCCAATTTCTTGATCTTTTTCATGTAGTGCTTTTTCCTCATCATGAGTGAAGTGCTTGGGTACAAATATATCCCAATCCAAAATTTGTATTACCTCTCTATCAAAGTCATTTTTGTAACTATATTTATTTATTGCATCGTACCGATGAGTAGCTATAATCATTTTGTTACAATAAAGGTACCAATCACAAAGAGAATCAGCTGAATCAGATTCCCTTGGGACAACAATATGATATGTGCCACTTTTATACTCATGGCCAGAAATTAGAGCAACCTCAATGGGACGAGGAGGAGGGAAAAATTTTGAGAGAATTCTCATCTCCTCAAAATGGATTTTGGCTAAATGGCCAAAATGAAAACTAAAAAGGGTGTAATATTCTGCCAGACTAGTGCTATTGCAAAATGGCTGTATATTATTTGCTAAAGAACTTCCTTGAAGATTAGAGGATGTGTTTACTTCTGAAGGCAAATTATCAATTATCTCCCTCCAACAATTTTGCTCATACTGGGATGAGTGTTGGGTTGAGTCTTTGTACTCCTTAATATAAGACTCTGGTATTTTTATTCGGTATGTATAATAATTTTGCAGGCTTTCATCAAACCTCTTGAGATTAATTAAAGTCATAGATTTACTAAAGTATATATTAAATATACTTGATTTTCTTGCTTCTAAAACTTTTCTCCAATGCTTGTTGTTTAAAAAATTGTCGATCGTTGCGATTAATTGTAAAGCATTATCGTAAGCGCCAGGTTCAATATCCCGAATAATATTGCAAACTGTTAGATTGCTGAGCTCGCCAATTTTATCGAAGTAAGAAGATGCAATTTCTAGATCATTTGCTTCCTCTTTTATTTTTTCCATTTCATTTTCTTTCTCTAACATTTCACTTGGGGTTTGATTGAATTGATTTTTAGCGTAAATATCTGCGCCATTTTCAATCAAAAATTTTGCAATATGAAAATTACTACTAATAGCTGCATGCATTAACGCGGTTGAGCCAGATGAATGTTTGTCATTAACATTCGCTCCCTTTTCAACCAAAAGTTTCACGATTTCAAGGTTGCTGTCGTCGGGAAAGGCAGAGGCATGCATGAGAGGGGTGTTCCCGTATTTGTCTTTAGCGTTAACATTTGCCCCCTTTTCAATCAGAAATTTTGCAATTTCATATGAAGATGAGCTTCCGCTACAGCTTTCCATGAGAGCAGTGAAGCCATTTCCGTTTTTAGCGTTAACATTCGCTCCCTTTTCAACCAGAAGCTTTATCTTATCAAGATCTAAATAATTGCCACCCCTGGACTTCATATCTCTAATAGCCTCTAGGAGTCTGTCGGAGTTTGAGCGGTTATTTTTCATGACAGAGTAACCTCGTCAAAGTCGGGCAGGTAGATTTTTTTTAACAGTTGCGTTTATTCACCTATGCGAATTGAGCGAAATGCCT
>JALNXE010000034.1 GCA_023230525.1 Desulfobulbaceae bacterium | reverse complement strand
GTTCCCATCTTCCCTTCCATGACCTCCTTCATTTCCTCCTCAAACTTGGCATTGCCAAAGCCATCATAGGCCATGGGCTTTTCGATCACATTGATAAGAGAGAGCGAGGCCGAGAACTTCGCTGCATAAGCGGCAGCATACTTGACAAGCTTGTCGGAATTGGCCGAAAAATCAACGGGCACCAGGATTTTTTTCATGTCACTCATTTCCTTTCCTCCTCATTTCAGGTAAAATAGCGCTTCTGATTGCAAAATTATCCCATGGATTTGATTAGATTAAAAAAATCATAGCAAAAACTATCTGCTCTGTATAGAGAGTTTTTTCCATGAATTCGTTGAAATCGCGGCATATTTTTTTCCCAGCCGGCAACCATTTACTTGCATGCCCTATGGCCAAAGACAACATATACCAGGACCCCCAGGCCCCTGCTGATTTCACTTTCAACTCACGGGTAGCCGAGGTATTTGATGACATGCTGCAGCGCTCCGTGCCGTGTTACCACCAGGTGATTGATATGGTGGCCACCCTGCTGGCCAGATTTGTCCAGCCCGGAGACCGGATTTACGACCTGGGCTGCTCCACCGGCACCACCCTGCTTGAACTCTCCCGGCGCATGGCCACGGGCAGGCTGGAATTTGTCGGCATAGACAATTCTGCCGCCATGATCGACAAAGCGACCCTGAAGGCGGAGATGTTTGCCAAACAGGATGCCATCCGTTTTATCCATGGTGATATTGCGGCTGTGGAGCTTGAGCCGTGCGGGGCCTGCATTCTGAACTACACCCTGCAGTTCATCCGGCCCCTGGCCCGCCAGCGTTTCCTCACCCGTCTCCACCAGGCGCTGAAACCGGGCGGAGTGCTGATTATCAGCGAAAAAATCATCTGCCATGATCTGGAGATCAACCGGGCCTTTATCGATTTTTACCACGATTTCAAACGGAGCCAGGGCTATACGGAGACCGAAATAGCCAGGAAGCGGGCGGCCCTGGAAAATATCCTCATCCCCTTTTCCATCAGGGAAAACGGCGAACTGCTGAAAAAATCGGGCTTCAGCCAGGTGGAAACCTTCTTCCAGTGGTTTAATTTCGCCTCCCTGGTGGCCATCAAGGATTAACATGGCGGACCAGGAAGATTATCTCCAGCTGCTGCCGTCCGCCAGACATGCGGAAATACTGGCCCTACGCCGGGAAAACCTGCGCAAGCTCAACAGCCGCAAAAAGGGTTTTCTCGCCTACCGTCTGCCCTATGAGTCGGTGTGTCATCTGCGGGCCTCATCCCTTGGGCTGGCAGGTGACGTGGTCCGCCTCGGCAGCCCGGAGGACATCACGGCAGAGGAACGGCAGCGGGTCTATCAGGTGCTGCGGGGTTTCATGCCGTGGCGCAAGGGGCCGTTCCAGGTTTTCGGCATCGACATTGACGCGGAATGGCGCAGCAACCGCAAGTGGGACCGCCTGCTGCCGCTGCTGCCGGATCTCCAGGGCAAGATCATCGCCGATGTCGGCTGCAACAACGGCTATTACATGTTCCGCATGGCCCACCACCAGCCCCGGGCGGTCATCGGCTTTGAACCCTACCACCACCACTATTTCACCTTCCTGACCTTAAACAGCTTCGCCGGGCTGGCCAATCTGCATCTGGAGCTGCTGGGGGTGGAGCATCTGCCGCTTTATGAGCAATGTTTTGACGTGGTCTTTCTCCTGGGCATCATCTACCACCGCATCTCCCCGGTGGAGATGCTCAAAGACGTCTGGCAGAGCATGAAGAAGGGGGGCACCCTGCTGGTTGAATCACAGGCCATACCGGGCGGGGAACCGGTGGCCCTGTTCCCGGAGGAGCGCTACGCCAAGGTGCCGGGCACCTATTTTGTGCCCACGGCAAGTTGCCTGCAAAACTGGATGAAACGGGCGGGTTTCCGGGATGTGGAGATTTTCTGCAGCCACGCCATGAGCAGCGAGGAACAGCGGCGCACCGAGTGGATGGTGTTTGAATCCTATGAGGATTTCATTGATCCGCACAATCCGGCCCTGACCGTGGAAGGGTATCCGGCGCCGCTGCGGGTCTTTGTCCGGGGGATCGCCTGATGTACAGCGCTCCAGCGTTCCAACGTTTAAGCGTTTGAGCGCTGGAACGTTGAACCGTTGAACCGTTCCCTTACCTGTCGTTTTTCCGGCTGTTCAGCGAAATCCGTTCAACGACTTTCCGGTAATAATCGTCCTGGGCGGCAAGATTTGTCGGGGTTTTCCGGCTGGCCTCCATCTTCATGAGCAGGACGTTCAGCTTTTTCATCTGTTTGAGGCGGACATGCTCATCCTCGGTGCGGGCAATCATCTCTTCCAGGGTCTGGATTTCCTTTTTCGCCTCGATTTACGGGGGCAGATATCCGGCGTTTTTCAGCATCTTGTAGGCGATTCGCAGATCATCCGGCACCTGCGGGTCATCGTCTTCGGGCAAGGGCACATTCTTCCACTTGGCAAAGTCGAGGCTGCCGTCTTCTATGGCCTGGCTGATCTTGCGTTCAGCAATGCGGGTCAGGAGAAACATGAATGATCTCATGGTTGATGGTTAATCTGGGCTGCCCCGGGAGAAAAACGGGCTCAACTTCATCCAGGAGTCCCAAGGCGGTCAGCCGCCCTGCCGAGCATCTTTTCTGTCCGGCAAAAAGCGAACGGTCGGCGGCGGAGAGAATAAGGCGTATTTTAGCGCAGCCCCGCTCTTTTTGCAAGATGGCCAGTCTCTTTCGCATCCTTTTGAAATAGAGGCGGGACAGCACCAGCTCGCCAAAGGCGGGATGATAAGGGCCGGCCACCAGATCATGCTCCAGGGAGGCTGCCGGCTGCAGCCCCAGGCGCACCACCGGGATGCCTGCGGCCGCAAAAATTTCCTTGAGCCGGCAGCAGAGGGCCATGGCCCGGTTCATGGACAGGGGCCGGTAGCTGCCGGCGGCCAGCAGATCCGCCAGGGGGCTGGCCTTGAGCACCAGGGTGGGATAGATCCTGACCAGATCGGGCTTGAGGGCAACCAGGCGGCGCGCCCCGGCCAGCACCCCGGCCGTGGTCTCCCCCGGCAGCCCCACCATGAGCTGGCCGCCCACCCCGATTTTCGCCTGCCGCAGATGGGCAAAGGCCTCGCTCACCTGCTGTGCCGTATGGCCGCGCCTGCACCTCTCCAGCACCCCGGCGTCAAAGGACTGGATGCCGAGCTCCACCAGCCCCACTCCCCGCTCCTTTAAAAACCGGGCCTTGTCCTGATCGATATAATCAGGCCGGGTGGACAGGCGGATCAGATCCACTTCGCCGCGTTCGAGAAACGGCCCCACCGCACCCAGCAGCTCCTCCTGCCTGCCGCGCTCAAGCCCGGTAAAACTGCCGCCGTAAAAGGCCACCTGCACCTGCCGCCTGCCGTCCCTGGGCCAGCCAAGGCAGCGGCTGATTTCCTCCTTGACCAGCTCAGCGGTGAGCCACCGGCTGCTGCCGGTGATGACATGCTGGTTGCAGAACACACACTGATGGGGGCAGCCCTGATGGGCAATGAAAAACGGGATGATAAAAGGGGTGGAGGCCACGCGGATCAGCCGATGGTATCCACCGCGGCAAACTCCGGTTCATGGAGCGGCAGCAGGATATCCGCCATGTCCCGCACCTTGAGCATCACATCATAGGCGGCGGCGGGGTTGATGTTGGTGCCCGGCGGAATCACCTCAAGCTCCATGGCCCGCACCGCGGGAGGCGGCTCGAAATTTTCCCTGATCACGCAGAAACCGGTAATGGCCGCCCGGCCCTGGGCCGTGTCCACCAGCACGGTCAGCCCGCCGGCGGTATGGGCCGGGGTGTACAGCACCGCAATACCCGGCACGATCTGCCGGTCGCCAGTGACAATCTCAATCTGCCCGGCCTGTTCAATTTCCAGGATATAATCCTCCACATAGCGGAAATCCAGCGGATGGGGATTATGGATGGCGGCAAGTTCCTTCTCCTGGATAAAGAACCTGGCATTGCCGCATTTATAGTCATTTTCACAGTGGTCGGCATGGAGATGGGTGTGGATGACCAGGTCGATGTCCTCAGGCCTCAGCCCCCACTTGGCCAGCCCCTGCTCAAAGGTATAGATGGGACCGCCGATGTTCTTCTCCCGGTCAGCCGACTGGATGGGCCGCAGCTCGCCGGTGTCCACCAGGATTTTTTTGTCCCCGCCCTCCAGATACCAGCAGTAAATGGGGATGGTATAGGGTTTGCCGTAATCATGCTGATAGGTCATCATGCCCTTATCAAAGACCTTGGTTCCCATGACAATGGGATGAATCTTGTACGTGTTCATTTGGTGCCTCACTCTGAATTATTTGCTGCGGCCAGTGCCGTAGTGATATTCTTTAATCGGCGGCTCGTCATGCCATGGGCTTTCATGTTACGTGGCGCCATACCCTTAGCAAAGACCTGGTTCCCATGACAATGGGGGGTAATCTTGAACGTTGTTGCGCGTCGCCTACTTTTTTGCCGTAAATTCCAAACGTTGCATTTTTGTACAAATTTCACCCTGTTGCCTGGGCCTATTAATCATCAGATATTTTTCGGTGACCAAATCAATGAAAGTTTGCTGCATTCCGGCGGGAATACGCTGGAGATACGGCAGCCATGTAGTCCGAAACCAGCCTTTAAATTTTTCTTTATTTTCATGAACCATGTCTTTCGGTTTCAGCTCCAGACTGACAATAGTAAAGCCTGCCTCCCGCAGCCAGGGCTCATATTCTTCAGGTGAATAAAACCCGTAGGGGAAAAAGAAATTCTGGAAAAATTCCTGCCATTCCTGCTGTTGCATTATTTCGTTCACGACATTTACCACCTGAGAGGCGTTACCCTTGCCTCCCATCTGCACCATGAGGCGGCCATTTGGCCTCAAAGCCCGATATATTCCTGCTAGAACCGGCCGATGGTCAATCACCCAGTGAAGAGCCGCATTGGAAAAAACAATATCGAATTCTTGCGAAAATGACAGATTCCGCGCATCTTGCTGAGAGAATAACGTGTTCGGGTAGGCACGAGAAGAAAACCTGCTTTTGGCGAGGCCTATCATTTCCTCCGAACTGTCGATACCAACTACACGGCCGGCTTGCAGGTGCGCCGCTATTTCCGCAGTGACTTTGCCGTCGCCGCACCCGATATCCAGCAGAGATTCAATGCCCTGCAGGTCAAGTTTTGCGATCAATTCTCGGGCCCAAGCCTGCTGAGCGCCTGAGTGATTGGCATAATCAGCAGCATTCCACTGAACTTTCGTTTTTCCTTTTTCAATCTGCATTATGGCTCCACGAGGATGGAATAGACGCAAAACGTCCTGCATCACCAAACGGCCCACCAAAGCTTGCCGCGTCAGCGCCGCCGCGCTTCTTGCCGTCTGGTGAATACAATGGTTAGCGCAAGTCATAGGTTTCTTCAAATGCTAAAAACAATCGTTTATTAATGTTTTCTATCCATTTGAATACCTTTTCAATATATTCATCTTTGCAGTCAATTCGTTCTAGCCACAATAAATATGGGTCATTGGTAAACCGTAAAATTGGAGTGACAAATCGTACATCAACGGGCTGGTAGAACGGGTATGAGGAAAATGTGCCATCATTATTTTTTGCAAGATCAAAATCCAAGGATTCATTCCATGATCCATGTAATGACTCTGATGGTATGCCGTAAATTAGTTTATAAAATGCGTCAGGTTCAAGTTGCTCGAAAATTTGGCGGAAGGATTTACCTTCAAGTTTCCATCTTCTGCGTTTTTGTTGTTCAAATGAGTTTTGGTCAAACCCTTCGGTCGCCATTTTTTCTCGGATAGATTCTAACAACCGAATCCCGGCCGGAGTTGCGTAAAACTCCTTTGTTTTTGCTTCCTCTAATGCTTCAAGTCTATTTTTGTATGAGCACTTTCTATAATCTTCTATCAGTTCATCCTCTTCTTTTACCAAAAGGTAGCTCGCTGTAATTGCAGACTCAACGATTTGCCGGTCGAAATGCGAAACTATTTGCCCGTTGTCAGCTTTATAATACGCCACAACTTCTTTTAGTAACTTCCATATCCTGACAAGAAGACCTAATATTGCTGCATCGTTTAGTGAAAATCCTGTTGGATTTCTCTCAACATTCTTGATCCTTGTGATAATGTCGTAAATTTCAGCAACGTCCCCATAAAATATTGTGGAAAATTCTTTCAAACCTTCCTTAGTTTTAAGAAGTTCAACGAAGTTGATTGCCTTGTGTTTCTCTATGATGTCAATTAGTTCTTGCATTTAATTTGAGATGTATTGTTCCTGGTCGCTAACAAGTAATTTTTCAGATCCGTATATCATCCCCAATGGCGGAATGATCTGATCGCTGCACTAACAGCCGCCTGTTTTCTTCACAGCTTGAAACCGGCAAAGGATCTGATCGCCTCGGCCGCGGCCTGCTGCTCCGCCTCTTTTTTGCTTCTGGCCGTGCCCCTGGCCAGGATTTTGTCCTGGAAGCGGACCGAGACATGAAATATCTTGGCATGATCCGGGCCTTCGGCTTTTTCCAGGATATAAACCGGGCCTTCATTGTGTTTTTCCTGAATCATCTCCTGCAGCCTGCTTTTGGAGTCAGCCAGGTACATGGCCTCTTTCTTTTCATTGATATACGGCACGACCAGGGCCTCAACCACCCGGCGGGCCGCCTCGTAGCCCCCATCCAGAAACACGGCACCCATCACCGCCTCAAAGGCGCAGGAGAGAATGGACGACTTTTCCCTGCCCTTTGAGGCATCCTCGCCCTTGCCGAGCAGCAGATGCTCTCCCAGACGGATATCCCTGGCCATGGCAGCCAGATGACCTTCCTGCACCAGGGCGGCCCGCAGTCTGGTCAACTCCCCCTCGCGCAGGTCGGGAAATCTGGTGATCAGGGCATAGCCCACCGTCAGGTCAAGGACGGCGTCGCCCAGGAACTCCAGGGTCTCATTGTCGCTCTGCATGTCCTGGCCCTGCTCAAAGGCATAGGAGGTATGGGTAAAGGCCTTCTGCAGCAGGGACATATCCCTGAAAACGTATCCCAGCCTGTTTGCAAACAAAGAGAGCTGATCTCTATTTCTTATGAGTAGTGATTCTAATGTCGTCATATGATAAAAAAAGGTAATTGATCACGGACTTCAACGCCTTTCCGCGTTAATAGCAATACCGTTCACTTAAGAGCTGGACCCCCGCTTTCGCGGGGGTGACGGCGTTTGAATGTCGATTCTAACGTCATTCCCGAGGAAGCGGGAATCCATTCCTTGGGTCGGCAACTGTTTAAGTGAACGGTATTGGCGTTAATAGGGAAACGGGGCGGGCATACAATCCGGCCCCGCCGGTCCGCCGCCTGCCTGGTCCCCGGCCCTAGCGGTCCGCCGCCATAGCTTTGCCTGCCGGATACTTTTTGCCCCATGGTCATATTTTCCTTGTCAAAAAAGAGTTCTCTGTTTATTATCTCCCGCTCAACAACCTGCTTGCAAGGCGGCGTAGCCAAGTGGCTAAGGCAGTGGTCTGCAAAACCATTATTCAGCGGTTCAAATCCGCTCGCCGCCTCCATTTTTTAGGATAACCTCCGGGTTATCCTTTTTTTATTGCAGCTGTCCGGATCAAGCGAAAAACGGTGGAAATCTTTAAGTAAAAATCTGCCGGCTCTTCCCATAAAAAAAATCCGGCCTTAAGAGCCGGATTCGGTAAAACCACTCTGGTCTTCCCTGTTCAGAACCCCATCTCCTCCAGCATCTTATTGACGGTCAGCTGATCAAGCATGCCGCCGCCCTCGCCGGTGCCGGAGAGTTTATTAATATAACTGTCAACGTCATCCTGGGCAAGTTTTTTACTCTCTGCCAGGGTGATGTCCTTGTTCATTTCCTTATGCTTCAACTGCGAACCAAACGAAACCACCAGGGCAATCAGCTGAATCTGGAAATCACTGAGAAGCTTGATGATCTTCATGATCTGCTGCCCGGAAAGATCCTGAAAACTGAGGGCCTCGGTAATCTTGGAGACATCGCTGCTGATGTTGGCTGCAATGCCGAAGGCATCTTCAATTCTTTTAAATATCTCCCGCTGGTCCTCCAGGGTCATGGTGCTGCAACCCGGAGGCAGGCGCAATCCATGGGTTTTCTCCGGCAGGGTGGCAAGCACCTCGTTTGCCTGGACCAGTAATTCCTTCACCTCGCCCAGGCGGGGATCGGGCGGGGCGGCAACCACCGCGGCGGCATCGGCTGGCGGGGCGACTTCCACCTCAATCTCTTCAACCGGCGGGACCGCCAGTGGAATGGTCTGGTCCAGGAAAATCGAACTCTGGCCGGCATCCATCTTTTTCAGCAGATTCGCGACCCCCTTGTCTTTACAGGCCTTGAAAAGGGAGGCGAAGACGTCCGACATGGGGACCGTGTAGAAATTATCGCTGTCCGCCTCATATTTGACCGCCTTGGAGGAAATGGCATCATGGAAGGTATCCAGCAAGAAAAGCTCAGCGGCCCTCTGCCGGGCTTTGGCAATATGCTCTTTTACCGCTTCATTGGTGCAGAGCTCATAAAGGGTTTGAAACACCACGTCAAGATCAAAGAGATAACGTTTTTTCTTCTCCCTTTTCACCTCCGGCTCCGCCGCCGCAGCTCCGCCTCCCTCCTGCATGGCGGTGAGCAGGTCAATGGCCTGGCTGATCTCCTGCTGCAGGGCCTCGGTTTCCTCGGTAATCGGGCATCCTGTCTCCGAATCATCAAGGGCGGCGGCAGGTTCGGTAATGGAGAAGGCGGGGTGATTCTTCAGGGCTGACAGCAGGTTCTTGACATTATCGGTTCCCCCCTGGACATCCTCCACCTTGTCCATGATCTTCATGGCCGCCCGCTCGGTCATCTCGACGATATCTTTCAGCTGGTTCTTGGCATCTTCAATCTTATCGCCGGCCTCATCGAGCTCCACCCGTTTCTGCAGGCGATCCTCAGCCGGAATATCCATGATGGTGACACTGAGATTTTTAGCCAGCTGGCCGATATCCCGGTAGATTTCACTGGAAACTTCCCGGTAAAAATCATCGGAATCAGTGGCGGCAAGGCCTGCGGAGACTGCCGCCATGGCGCTTTCCTCATAGGCGGGAACCGCTTTCTTCTCCTTTTCCACAATTTTTTCCACCACCCTGGTGACCGAGCATTCCTGACTGCCGAGTATGGTGATGTTATAGTTTGCCTCGGAGGTGGGAATTCTGAAAAAACTGGCTCCTATTTCAAGGTAAATCTCCGGTTTATTGCTCATAGCCATATATCCCTGTTGTTCAATATCCTTATTGGTCTCGATGCATCCGTGCCGTGAACCTGATGCCTATCTCAAACTGATCCTCCTGCGCTGTTGCCGCGGACCACATCACGGTGCCGATAACCAGCATACCGGTGCTGTCCCCGCTGCAGGGGATGGTATCATCGCCGGCATCATCGATCCGGCAAGCTGCAAAATCGAGTTTCATCAACAGCTGTTCATTTTTCCTCCAGCGCCGGGAGGAGAGAAAACGAAGACCGCCGCCGCCGATATCAAGGATCAGCCCCATTTCATCAAGGGTGGCATTGGTCAGATCATTAATAACCGTATAGGTAAAAGCAAACTCCTTTTCCAGCCGGTCATATCTGCGCCGTTCCGCGCTTTTCCCTTCCTCGTTCACTGTCGCCCTCCACTGTTTCAGCTTCCCTGAGGTATCCGATCAAAATAATGTTACGAAAATTTCATCTAAAAAATCAAGCAATTACCTGCAAGTTTCCGGCAAAAATAAACCCCGGACGGATTTCAGCGGCCCAAACGCCAGGGCCTCTTGCGCCTAACGTTTTGTTTTAACAACACTATTTAGTACGCAGGGGGAAAAGGGAAAACAGAAAAAAGTTGGGATCAAGCCATTACAAAATATGGCGTTTCTCTTCTTTGTCGCTTGATCGGTCGCCTGAGATATTGAAGCGTTCCTGAATCCTCTTTAAAGAAACCAGCTGCACATTGCGGGAGGAGGGGGTGACAAAGGAATGCAGTTTCCGCTCAAGGCTGCGGGGGTCCATCTCGCTTTCAATGGCAATGACGCCTTCCATGATGATCTTCTGCAGCAGCAGCTCCTGGTCAGTTCTCTCCCGGATATTGCCGGCAAAGGGCACACAGAAGAAATTGGCCAGCACCACGCCGTAAAGGGTGGAGGTCAGGGCAATGGGCACGGTGGCGAGAATCACCTTGCTGTCTCCCACCCCGGAGAGCATGCCGACCAGCCCCACTATGCTGCCCACCAGCCCGAAGGAGGGAAACAGCTCCCCCATGGTGCGGATCACCCGCTCGCAGTCCTCCCGCCGCAGTTTGAAGAAATACATCTCGGTATTGAGGATATCGCGGATCACCTTGCCCCGGTAACCGTCCACCAGCAGCCCCAGGGCCCGGCGCAGAAAGAGGAGGCTGGTCTCCTCCTCATCCTCCTGCAGGGAGAGAATCCCCTTGAACTTTGATTTCACGGACAGATCCACCAGAATTTCGACAATATCCTCCGGGGTCTTGGTTTTCGTGCGGTAGGAGGAAACAAGCACCTTATAGACAATCTTCAGCCGGTCCAGCCGGTAGGTGATCAGGGTGGCCCCCAAGGTGCCGCCGAGCACCACCAGGGCGCCGGACAGATTAAAATACAGGGCCATATTGCCGTGAAAAATAAATCCGGCCAGAAAGAGCACCGTGCAACAGATGAGGCCGATGATGTTCTGGTTTTTCATGGCGCGCCTCCTGCGGTCACGGCAGTGGGCTGTTCTTTGGTCAGGATGATCTCCACCCTGCGGTTTGCCGCCCGGTGCTCCGGGGTATCGTTGGCCGCCACCGGCTGGGTGGAGGCGTGTCCGGTTACATAAAACCTGCTCTCGTCAAGATGGGTCTCCTGCATCAGGAAGCGGGCGACCCTGCTGGCCCGGACCAGGGACAGCTCCCAGTTGGAGGGGAACTCCGGGGTCTGGATCGGCAGGTCATCCGTATGGCCGACCACATTGATCATGTATGGCGTCTGGCCGATCAGGGGAATGATCTTCTGCAGGGCCTGCCGGGCGCTGTCCTTCAGCACGGCCCTGCCGCTGTCAAAGAGCAGGTCGCCGGTGAGGATGATCCTTACCGTTTTGTCCGGCGCGAGATCCACCCTGGCAATATCTCTCAGGCTGTCCGCATCGACCGCCTGGCGGCTCAGATCATAAATCCTGGCCAGGCGGTTGTCGGCAGACTCGCTGAAGGGGTCAACAGGCCCCCTGCCGTTCACTTTCTCAGCCGTGCTGATATCAGGCGAGGGAACCTTTTCGTAAAGCACCTCCCGGTTGGCTAACTGGTAGACATAGAGAACGGCAAAGAGGATGAACATGGTCATCATCAGATCAGACCAGACCACCGACCACTGGGGGGAGCGGGGCATACGCAGCCGTTCAAATGAGACTTCATCATAAACCCGCATGCCGCTCTCCCATTGCATTTCTTCCTGGAAGGCGGCAATCCTCCGGCCTTTGGGCCTCTTGGGCCGTATCATTTTGAGCGGCTGAACGCTCCCCGGTTTCTGGCCGGCGGCGGCAGGCGGTGTCTCAGCCCGGCGGCCGGTGTTATTTTCCTGGGGCGTATCTGTCTGCCCTGGCTGCTCTGTCATCGCTCTCCTTCAACTTCCGGCAAGAATACAAAAAAAATGGTCAATCATACCTATCGGAAATCATTTATTTTTTCTCAAATAAAATCTTGATGAATTCGTAAAAACTGAAAATTAACCACAGAGAGCACCAAACCCACAGAGATAACTTGCTGAAAATAAAAATATTTTCTCGGTGATCTCTGTGTGCTCTGTGGTGAAAACAGACCTTTTACGATTTGATAAACGGCAGCATGGCCTTAAACTCCGCGGTGCCGGCCTGCTGCAGCAGTTCGTAAATGATCATTTCCGTGTTGCCCACCGCCCCGCCGATCTGCCGGATCCTCTCCAGGCCGGTCTGATAGTTTTTTTCCGCCCTGGAATTGACGGCGTCCGCCGGAACCCACATGGTATAGCCCTCCCGCAGACCGCCCAGCACGGTCTGGTAGATGCAGATATGGGTTTCCACCCCGCAGGCAATCCAGCTGTCAACCTCGGGGTAGGAGCGGATTTTCGCCAGGGCCTCCTTATTGTCAAAACAACCGAACTCAAGTTTGTCCAGGGGCCGGATATCACCCATTGCCGCGGTGATTTCCGGCAGCAGCTCGCCGATTCTGGCGGCATACTGGGTGGTGGCGACAATGGGAAGCTTAAGAATCTGCGCAGCTTTCAGCAGCAGCACGCTGTTTTTCACCACCTCATCTTTTTCAGGGATCACCCGCATCATTCTCTCCTGGATATCGACAACGAGCAGGCCGGAACTTGCCGGCACGAGTCTTTTCGTTCTTGCCATTTTCTATTCTCCTGTTAAAAATCGATAAAAATGATTAAGATGGGTCAATTGTCCAGACAACCTACCCGCTAACCCCACCCGGATCAAAGAAATTTGAACTACTCCGGTGGATGGACTGCAGGTGGTTAGGAGCCGTAACTAAAAAAATACCAAATCAAGTACGCTTTGCACCCCTGTTTCCCATCGTTTTTTTTGCTGACAGACTACAGTCTATCTAACAGACTACAGTCTAATAGTCTGATAGTCTAACGAACCTGAGCAATTACAGAAATTTTACCTTTTGCCGACATGGAAAAAACACTGCGCATCAAAACAATCCTCACGGAAAAACCGGTCAACCGGGACATCTGCGTCCAGGGCTGGCTGAAATCAAAACGCGAATCCAAGGGCCTGTCGTTTCTCGACGTGACCGACGGCTCGAGCCTAACCGGCCTGCAGGTCATTGCCGATGAATCCCTGGCCAATTTCCAGACAGACATTGCCCGGCTCTCCACCGGCTGCTCCATTGCCGCCCGCGGCCTGCTGGTTGCCTCCCCGGCCAAGGGCCAGGAGGTGGAACTGCATGCCCGGGAAATCATGGTCTACGGCTGGGCCCCGCCGGAAACCTACCCCCTGCAGAAAAAACGCCACTCTTTCGAGTTTCTCCGCTCCGTGGCCCATCTGCGCGGCCGCACCAACAGCCTGGGGGCAGTGGCTAGGATCCGCAGCAGGCTGTCCTGGGCCATCCAGCAATTTTTCCAGCAGCGGGGTTTTTTCCAGATCCACACCCCGGTGATCACCACCAGCGACTGCGAGGGGGCGGGCGAGATGTTCACCGTCACCTCCCTTGACCTGCAGCAGCTGCCCGTAATTGATGGGGCGGTGGACTTCAGCCGGGATTTTTTCGGCCGGCCGGCCAGCCTGACGGTCAGCGGCCAGCTGGAGGCGGAGGCCTATGCCCTGGCCCTGGGCAACGTCTACACCTTCGGCCCCACCTTCCGGGCGGAAAATTCCAACACCAGCCGCCATCTGGCCGAATTCTGGATGCTGGAACCGGAAATGGCCTTCTGCGATCTGGAGGGGGATATGGACCTGGCCGAGGAGCTGCTGAAATTTCTCATCAGCGACTGCCTGGAAAACTGCGCCGAGGACATGGACCTTTTCGCCCGTTTTATCGACAAAAACCTCCTGGCCAAACTCGACAATGTCCTCAGGCATGAATTTGTCCGCATTTCTTACAGCCAAGCGGTAAAAGAGCTGGAGCAATCAGGCCGGGACTTCGCTTTCCCGGTTGCCTGGGGCATTGACCTGCAATCCGAGCACGAGCGTTTCCTGGCTGAAACACTTTACCAGCGGCCGGTGATTGTCACCGATTACCCGAAAACCATCAAACCCTTTTACATGCGGGTCAATGATGACGGTAAAACCGTGGCGGCCATGGACATCCTCTTCCCCGGCATTGGTGAAATCATCGGCGGCAGCCAGCGCGAGGAACGCCTTGAGCTGTTGACGGCCAGAATGGAGGAAGCGGGTATCGCCCTGGAGAATTACCAGTGGTATCTTGATTTGCGCCGTTTCGGTACGGTGCCCCACGCCGGTTTCGGCCTCGGTTTCGAACGGATCATCCAGTTTGTCACCGGCATGGGCAACATCCGCGACGTGATCGCCTTTCCCCGCACCCCTGGTTCCACCGCGGTGTAATGACTTTTCCGCATATTTTCCAAGAGATGAACATGGCAACTGTGACACGTTTCTGCTTTTCACTGGCCCTGCTATTGCTGTCAGCGGGCTTCACGGTGGCGGCCCGGGCCGCCGATGACATCCAGGCCGCCGGCGCGGTGATCCTCGAAGACGCCAATCTGCGCACCAGTCCGGCTGAAAACGCCAAAATCATCACCCCGCTGCGCAAAGAAACAAAAGTGCTGGCCAAGGACCGTTATAAGGAATGGGTCAAGGTGGAGGTGCCGGGCCTGGCCGAGAGCGGCTGGGTGCACAGCTCCCTGCTCAAGGAAAATCCAGCCGTTCAATTGGCGCCGAAGGATGAAAAAAAGATCATTGAGGCAGACCAGCAGAAGATCACCAGAAAAAATAGCCAAAAAGAAAAAAAGCCGGACCGACCCGTGCAAAGCATTGGCGTCATTGATATCCAACAGGTGGTCGATCAATCCATACGCGGCCGCCAGGCCAGGGAAAGATTTGAAGAGATGCGCCGGGCCGGTGAGACCGAGCGGATTGACGGGGTTGAAAAAGAAATGATCAGCCATGTGATCACCGAAATCCAGACCATCGTGGAAAAATATGCCGTGGACAATGGTTTCACCCATGTCCTCAACCGGAATTCCGGCAGTATTTTCTATAATGACGCAAGCTTTGACATCACCAATGACATCATCAGGGAGTATGACCGCCAGGCCGCACTCCAGCCGGCGCCATGAGCCCCGCCCTCATCCTGGCCCCCCTGCGGGGCATCACCGAGGCGGCCTTCCGGGATATCTTCGTCCGCTTTTTCCCTGGTTTTGACCGGGCGGTGGCCCCTTTTATCTCCACCTTTCAGGGCAGCAGAATCAAACCGGCCAAATTCAAGGATCTGCTGCCGGAAAACAACCGGCTGCTGCCCGTGGTGCCGCAGATTCTCTCGAAAAATGCCGGTCACTTCATAGCCACGGCCCGGCTGCTGGCTGAGCTGGGCTATACCGAGGTCAACTGGAACCTGGGCTGTCCCTACCCCATGGTGGCCAATAAGATGCGCGGCTCTGGACTGCTGCCTTTTCCCGACAAAATCGAGGCCTTTCTCGACCAAGCCCACCGGGAACAGCCGCTGGCCATCTCCGTCAAAATCCGCCTGGGCCGCAGAAATCCCGAGGAGATTTTCGCCCTGCTGCCCGTTTTCAACACGTTTCCCTTAAGTGAGGTGATTATCCACCCGCGCACCGGCATCCAGATGTATGAGGGCGCGGTTGATCTGGACACCTTTGCCCGCTGCCTGGAACTCTGCCGCCATCCCGTGGTGTATAACGGCGATATCACCAGTTATGCGGTTTATCAAAGGCTCGCTGAACGCTTTCCCGCTGTAAAAAGCTGGATGATCGGCCGGGGCGCCCTGGCTGACCCCTTTCTTGCCGCCCGCCTCAAGCAGCTGGCCCTGCCGGCTGACCCCCTGCCCACCCTGGCCGCTTTCCATGGGGAACTGCTGGCCTGCTACCAGCAAATGCTCTCCGGCCCCTCCCCGGTGCTGGGCCGCCTGAAAGGGCTCTGGTTTTATCTGGCCGCCTCTTTTAGCGATGGGGAAAAAATATTAAAAAAAATCCAGAAAATGAAAAAACTCGAACCCTATCATGAATTCACCCGGGAAATCTTCGAGCACGGTACCTGGCAACCGGATCACCAAGGAGAAAACCCATGAAAAAGGCCTTACGCTGCCGTTTATCCGTCAGCCTGTGGCTGCTGCTCATCCTGCTGCTGGCCGGCCCGGCCCAGGCCAAAAACACCCTCTGGCAGGTAAGCTCAGGGGAACATACCCTCTATCTGCTGGGCTCGCTCCATGCGCTGAAAAAAGACGACTATCCCCTGCCGCCGGTCATGGAGGAGATTTACGCGGCAAGCAGCACCGTGGTCTTTGAAACGGATATGGATGAAATGGACAGTCCGGACATGCAGCAGAAAATCGTCACCTACGGCAGGGTGCCGGCCGGCCAGACCCTGCAGCAGCAGCTCAGTCCCCACACCTGGCAGCGCCTGCAGCACAGGATGGCCATGCTGAAAATCCCGGAGGAAAAGTTCACGCAGATGAAACCCTGGCTCTGCGCCCTGACGTTGACGGTGGCCGATCTTGAGCGACTTGGCTTTCTGGCCCGGTACGGTCTGGATGAACATTTTTACACCAGGGCGAAGCAGGATAAAAAGGAAATAATCCCCCTGGAGTCGGTGGATTTCCAGCTCAGCCTTTTTTACAGCCAGTCCCGCCGGGAGCAGGAGGAATTTCTCCTGCAGACCCTGGACGACCTGCAGCTGGCCGATTCCTCGTCCGCCGAGATGAAAAGCGCCTGGGAAAACGGCGACGGCGAAAAGCTCTACGGCCTGATCGCCAAAAGCTTTGCCGGGTATCCGCACCAGTATAAGCGGCTGGTGCTGCAACGCAATAAAAACTGGCTGCCGATACTGGAAAAAATCCTGCAGCGTCAACCGGTGACGCTGGTGGTGGTAGGAGCAGGCCATCTGGTGGGCCCGGACAGCGTGGTGGATCTCCTGCGCCGCCAAGGCTATTCCGTGGCGCAGCGCTGAGAAACGCCTCACAGGGCCGAAAAAATCATCATCCCCCCCATCACCACCAGCAGGTTGAGAATAATCTTCAGATAGGTTTCCCTGGCCACCTTGCCGTAACAGAACGAGCCGGCCATCACCCCCAGCAGAACAAAGGCGGCGGAGAGGGAAAAATAGCGCAGCACTGCCGTGGTTATCAGTCCGGCCAGGGAATAGGCGCCGGCCATTATGATACCGGTGGTAAAAAAGAACACGGAAAGGGTGGCCTTGATATCATCCTTGTCCCAGCCCTTCTGCGTGGTGTAAATGATGGTGGGCGGCCCGCCGGCGCTGAAGGCGCTGCTGATCACCCCGGTGAAGAACCCGGCGATATAGGACCAGAAAGGCGCAATTGTTCTCTCCCTTGGTTTGAAAAACATACTGTACAGGGCATAGCCGACCAGCATCACCCCCAGCAGAAGCTTGATCAGGTCACTGTCCGCCTCCTTGAGAAAACGCGCTCCCACATAGATACCCGGCAGACAGCCGATGAGCAGCGGCCTTATTTTCCGCCAGTCAACATTCACCCGCAGCTGCAGCGAGAGAAAGGCGGTGATGATCAGACCGTTCAGCATGCAGAGCGGCACCGCGGTTTGTGCGTCCAGAAAGAGAAGCAGCAGAGGCATGGCCACCAGGGCCGAACCGAAGCCGGATACCCCCTGGGTAAAGCCTGCGGCCAGGGAGATGAGGGCGATGAAATAGGAATGGGACATATATTTTATTTTTCAAATACGATTTAGAAGACTACATTGACATCCTTTTTCCTATGACTCACTCAACGGGAAAGAATATACTTCACCAGTTCTCTAATGATACCCCCCTTTGAGCATCCCATGCAAAAAGTAATTCAATATCTCATTTTTCCAGAAAATACGGAATTTTCCGGGAAAATGAACAAAAAAACACCAAAGCACATTTAAATCCGAGACGTTATCGCACTTAACAAGCAGGAATCATTCAACAAAAAAACACGCAAACCTATCGCCTCCATGGTCCAAAAATTGCTATATATAATTAAGAATTTAATGTGGAGGAAATTATGAAGAAATCAATCACAACGCTTTTGTTATTAGGCATGTCATCCCTATGGTGTGCTTCTGCACAAGCGCTTACAATAGATTTAAATTATGAATTTGACGGCGACTTGCCGACAACAAATAGTTATGGAACCGTTGAAATCACGGAAAGCGGCGGAGACCTGAACTTTGTAATTACCGCAAACACCGTTTTACTCGGTAGCGATGCCGATATTCATGAATTTTATTTTAACTTGATAAACGCCCCAACCAACCTTGCGATCACTCTGGGCGCTCCTGTCAGCACGCTCGATGATTCGCCTACTATCGCCGGTGGGGGAAACTTAGATTTTGATTACTCCATCAATTTTGGGGATGGTGCACCTTCTTATGATCAGGTATCTTTCACTCTTTCTGCTGTCCAGACATTAAGCATATCAGATTTATACCAATGGTCTTATCCCAACAATACCCCTCAAGTACTGATGGCAGTCCACTTCCAAGCAACAACCGAAAACAATCTCATTGGTATGGGAGACTCGGAAACTATTGGCGGTGATGTCGCCCCCGTCCCCGAACCCGCCACCATGCTGCTGTTCGGCACCGGCCTGGCAGGACTGGCAGGATTTGCCAGAAAAAAATACAGCTCTCCCACGAGCTAACCATATCTCTGCACCACATAAAAAAAGGGGCTTTTACAGCCCCTTTTTTTATGCCTTTTTCCTGAACAACGGACAAATCAAAAGTCCTTAAAATCCTCATCATCCAAAGGGATGATCTGCTCCGGCTTCCTCTCTTTTGCCTTTCCGGCCTTGTCTCCCCTGACCTGCTTGCGCACAGGAGCCGCCAGGGCAGGTCTGCCCCGCACCGGTTCTTTTGTGAGGTGAGGCTCCCTGCCTTTGACCATACGCCGGCTCCCCTTGCCCTCTGCCGCATGTCCCACCAGGGCGGTCAAATCACCGACCATGGTCTGCAGCTGTTCCGACTGGGCATTCATCTCCTCCGCTGTCGAGGCAGTTTCCTCGGCATTGGCCGCCACCCGCTGCACCACGCTATCCATTTCCGAAATCGCCTTGTTCAACTGCTCAATACCCTGGGCCTGTTCACTGGAAGCACTGGCAATCTCTGCAACCAGATCACCGACCTTTTGGGCGATATCAACATTCTCGGCAACGGCCTCCTGGGTCAGCAAGGTAAGCTTGTTGCCATTCTGCACGGCCCTGATGGTATCGGCAATCAGGCGGGAGGTATTTTTTGCCGCCTCGGCCGCCCGCATGGCCAGATTGCGGACCTCATCGGCCACCACCGCAAAGCCGGCGCCGGCCGCCCCGGCCCTGGCCGCCTCAACCGCGGCATTAAGCGCCAGCAGATTGGTCTGAAAGGCAATCTCATCAATGGTTTTGATAATCTTGCCCGTCTCCTCGCTTGACTTATTGATCTCAGCTATGGCGGCAGCCATTTCGTCCATGTGTCTGTTGACCTTGCCCACGATCTCCGAGGTTGATACCATCATACTCTTTGCCGCGTCGGCATTGCCGGCGTTGGCCCTGGTCATGGAAGAGAGTTCTTCAATGGAGGCCGATGTTTCTTCAATGGAGGCGGCCTGCTCGGAGGCCCCCTCGGCCAATGACTGGCTGCCGGCGGCGAGCTGGGCCGATCCGGCATTAATCTGGCCGGCAGCAGAGGAGAGCCCTTCGATCATCTTCTTGAGCGGTCCGGTTACGCCGCGGCTCAAGGCCCACACCAGCAGGACGGCAGCCAACAGGCCGGCGCCGATTGCTGCCAGTAAAAGAATCACCGTGGACCGATAGGTTGCACTTGATTTTTCATGGGCATTTTCAGCCGCTTTCAGGTTGAGGCCGGTAAGCTGGTCAAGATAATCCCGCATCTCTTCAAACTTCTGCCTGGCCACTCCCAACGTGAGATCGAGCGCTTCCCGCCGCCCCTCTCTGGTATCGGCAAGGCGGCCGTCAACCACCCGGCGGGATATGACTTTCCACTCCTCCCGCGCCTTTTCGAATTTCGGAATCAGCGCCTTTTCCTCAGGGGAGGCGGCAAGGGCCTTATACTTTTCCCACCGTTCATCGGCCTGCTTGAGGTTTGTTTCATACTCATCCACCAGCCCCTTGAATTCCGCCGACTGGGTATTGGCAAAGACCATGGAACGTTCCGCCACCAGCAGCTGCTGCAGATCACGGTCCGCTTCGATCAGATAGTCCATGCCGGGCAGGTTGACGGCAAAAATCCCTTCGAGATGGCGGTAGATGACATCGATGCTCCGGTAACCGACCATGCCGATCACTGCCATGAAGATAATCATGACCGCAAAGCTGGCAATAAGCCTTGCCCCCACTTTAAGATTTTTGAACCATTCCACCCCGGCAACCTCCCTGAAAATTATGCGTTGCTGCCTGCAGTACGTCTGACAATAAACCGGCAACCACCACGCTGTTTCAGATCTTATCCACATCGATGCCAACGGTAATGGCGCCGATGGCCTTGCCGCCATCCATCACCGGTACGGATACCTGCACCTGGTACGTCTGGGCGCTGTCATCAAACTTGACCTCATCAACAAAGATGGCGCCTGCGCCGTTGGCAAAGGATTTCTGGAATTTGTCCTCATCACCCTGCCAGTAGTCAGAAGTCTTATCGGTCATGGCCACATTGGCGCCCTGGTTGTCCATGACAAAAATTTCCGCATAATAAGGGGCGCTCTCCTGAATTTTGCGGACATGTTTGCCGCATTCCGAATCCATGATGGCCTTCATGTAGTCGGCAATGCCGGCAAAGGCCTTCCATGTCGCGTCTTTCTCCTGGATCTGGGCCAGGGTTTTGCCTTTGGCGTTCTCATCCCGGACCGCTTGCACGATAACCGGGTCCGAGCCCAGGGCGGCCAGGGTTGAATTGGCCAGATCAATGACCTGCTGCGGCGCCTGCTCCCCGGCATGGGCGGCAATGACACCTGCAAGAAAAAACAGACCGGAAATAACAAACACCAGAGTCCTTCTCATCTTTTTCCCCTCCAATATCATTATAAAATCTGTTAGTGCGCAACCGTTATCGTCGGCAATCCTGGTTTCTTAAAAGGTTAGGTCAAGGGCCGCAGAAAAGTCAATTTTTTATTGCATGCTGACGGGGTAGTTATGTGAAAAAAAAGGAAAATCATCGGGAAAGCGATGACTGCCGAAACGCCGGACCACTGCTCCCGGCAGCTGAAAATGATAAAACGGTCCGACGGGGTTACCCGGCAAAAAAATTTACTCGCCTTGTCGCAAGCGGACAAACTTGAGAAAAGCAGGCCAGATGAGCAGGGGAATCAGGACGGCGGCCAGCATGCCATAACCGGGCAGCGACCGGGAGGCGTAACCAATCCAGGAAAAAAGCAGGGAGGTGAAAAACGTGCCCAGCAGCAGAGAGACACTGAACCTGATCGGATGCATGCGGGCGATACCGGCCAGGATCGTCAGCACCTCCGGCAGAACAGGCATGATGCGGCTGACGATGATGGCCATGCCGCCCCATTTGTCAAACAGACGCTGGAAACGACGCTGATCTTCCTCCGAGGCCAGAAAACGGCTGCCCTTGCGACCCAGGAAACGCGCCACCCCGTAACCGATAAAACCTGCTCCGGCCGAACCAATAACGCTGAACAGGGTGCCGGCAATAACGCCGTAGACATTGCCTAATGCCGCCATGATGCCGGTGGCCGGTACGGGCAGAACGAGATCCCCCATCAGCAGGCCGATACCGATGGCCCAACCGTAAGGCCTTATTCGGCTGAACCACTCAATGCACCGCTGCTGGTTGAACAGCAGCTCGAAATCCTGGCCGAAGAGTTTAAACTCAAGAAGAAAAAGGGCAGCCAGCACCAGCATGAAAAAAAGGAGTTTCAGGAAAAGCTTGCGCATGATTATTTTTTCATACTCTGCTGATCGATCATGAAGCGGCGCGTACGGGTGGCCATCCGCTAAAGATTCATGGAAAATTCCTGCAGATGGGCAGTCAGCTCAGCATGAATCAAGCCGTTAGACGAGGCAAGCTCCGGCACAAAGGGTGAATAGGGGCCGCCTCTGAAATCAGTGACCATGCCGCCGGCCTCTTCCACCATGAGCCACCCGGCAGCCGTGTCCCAGGGTTTGAGCTTGATCTCCCAAAACCCATCCAGTCTGCCGCAGGCCACGTAAGCCAGATCCAGGGCCGCGGCCCCGGCCCGGCGCACCCCCTGGCAGCGGGTAAGAAACCTGCGGAGAGCCGCCAGCACCGCCTCCGGGTTCTCCCTGACATCATAGGGAAAGCCGGTGGCCAACAGCGACCTGAGCAATTCAGCAGTGCCGGACACCATGATTTTTTCTCCGTTCAGCCAGGTCCCGCAGCCTTTACAGGAAAAAAACAGCTCATCCTGCATGGGCGCATAGATGACCCCGGCCAGGCTCCGGCCCTTTTCCGCATAGGCAATGGATACGGCAAACCAGGGAAAGCCATGGGCAAAGTTGGTGGTGCCGTCCAAGGGGTCGATGATCCACACCGGCCCCCGCGGCGCTTCACCGTAAACGGCATGGGACTCCTCGGAGAGAACGGCAACGTCAGGACACTGGGCGGCAAGGATATCCAGAATGCATTTTTCGGCCGCCACATCCGCTTCCGTCACCAGGTCAATCTCGCCCTTGTACCGGACCTGGTGCGGTTTATGATACAATCCGGCCAGGATATGGCCTGCCTTGAGGGCTGCCAGGGTGGCGGTCCGTAAAATTTTCGCCAGGGAATCACTCTCGCACCGCGCCAGACATGCCTCGATTCTTTTCATATTGCCCCGCTTTAACTTTTCACTGCTTTATTAGTGACCCGGCAATGCTAAATATATCGGGAATCCAGGATCTATGCCGGATGTCCGATAAAACCATTCGGGCATGACGATAACGATAAATGGTACTTTAGAAATTTCCAAGTCCCTTACATGTGGAATCGGCTCGACGCAACATCACCGCATGATGGGCAATGACTTTACTGCGCTCCGGATTTTTCGGCAAGACAGAATGGCTCAGCGCTGCTGCAAAAGCTGTGATTACGACGCGCGGGGGAAAAATATCGACGGGCAGCTGAGGTATACGGGCATTTTTTTGTACCTGGATCAACACAACAGCAGCAGCCGGAGGAGGGAATTCCGGCTGCTGCTGTTGTGCATGACGGAAAAACTTTCAATGGATCTTCGGGTTCGATACATTGTCGCCACACCTGACCATATCATGCCGTAGCATGAAAGTGAATGCGGCAAAATGTCGCAGCGGATGATTTCCCCACAGGCCGCCCATAAAAAAAGCTAGCCAACGACAGGGCAGCAAATTTCCCCAGGCCTTTCGTGAAAAAATCACTTATACTGACAGCAGAAAAAACGGTGGCCGACAACCAGGGCAAAAAGGTGAACTGATGGAAAAAATCGTTTG
Organism: Desulfobulbaceae bacterium; assembly: GCA_023230525.1. Lineage (GTDB taxonomy): Bacteria > Desulfobacterota > Desulfobulbia > Desulfobulbales > SURF-16 > SURF-16. Next base: position 17,024 of record JALNXE010000034.1, on the reverse strand, counting down.
GAGCAGGGCTTGCAGCGTACAATCCGGATACCTTGATCACCAGCATCAGAAACTTATGGAAATCATCAATGATTTCAACCAGGCCGTGGCTAGAGGAGAAGGCATGAAGTTGGCCTATCCTATCTTGAACCGGCTCATCCAGTATGCGGAAAAACACTTCCGGGATGAAGAAAAACTGCTTGAGATAGCCAGATATCCCCCGGAGCAGTTACATGCCCACATGCAGGAACATGAGAAACTGACGGAAGAAATCTTTCGTCACGGGGAGAACTGGCACAGTTACGGCAAGGAGGCGCTGCCGGAAATCGGCCTGTTCCTGAAGGAATGGCTCATGGAGCATATCCTTACCTCAGATATGAAATACAGTAAATATGTCGCCAATATTGACGACACATTCCTTTCCGTCAAATAAAGCGGCTCAGCGGATATGACAGAGCTTGCAGAGGTGAGTTCCCCTGTCTTCCACCACTGTGTGATAGGCGATATTGTTGGCCACGTCATGGCAGGAAACGCAGGTTATCTTGCCGTCCTGCAGCTTGACAAGGCCGGTCTTCCTGAGTTCCTTGAGGGGTATATATTCCTTTTCCTTGCCGCGGGGCGGATATTTCTTGGCAACCGGATGGGATGATGCCGGATCGACCAAGCAATTTTTCGGACAGGGACTGTTCTTGGAATCATCCTCCTGCCCGTAATGACAGTCAATACATCTTTGCGGATCCTCCGATTCCACCAGAAATTTATAATGTCCTACCTGCCTGGCATGCAGCGGATACGTACCCATCAGCACCAATCCCGTCATTGTCAATATCATGGCGAATTTCCTGCCGGAACTCATCATTTCAGTCCCTCCTTTTTTCATCAAAAAATCACTTTTCCGTCAATCCGGCTCTCGAGAGCCGCAGTATCGTGGAGCCTTTATGATATCCTAGCATATCTTTTTGCCGCTTGCATACTATGCAGAATAAAAAAGCTAGGAACCCAAAGCCCGGGACACGATTTTCCCCACCTCAGCCCCTCATGCTGATGCAAAAATTTCACTCCTCCGTCTCTTCTTCGTCCGCCAGCGGACACTTGCGGTGGCGGAAAAACTCAAAATAGAGCAGGGGCACGGCAACAAGCGTCAGGGCCGTGGCCGCCACCGCGCCGAACATCATGGCAATGGCCAGCCCCTGAAAGATCGGATCAAAGATCATGACAAACGAGCCGACCACCACCGCCAAAGCCGTCAACACGATGGGCCGCAGCCGCACCGCGCCGGCCGTGATCAGGGCGGTGCGCAGCGAGCCGCAGGTCTGCCACTCCATCTGGACAAAATCCACCAGCAGCACGGAGTTGCGGACAATGATCCCGGACAGGGCGATAAAGCCGATCATGGAGGTGGCGGTGAAAAAGGCGCCGAACAGCCAGTGTCCCGGCAGGATGCCCACCAGGGTCAGGGGAATGGGGGCCATGATCACCAGGGGGGTGACAAAGCTGCGGAACCAGGCCACCACCAGGATATAGATTAACACCAGCACTGCGGCAAAGGCAATGCCCAGATCACGGAACACCTCATAGGTGATGTGCCATTCGCCGTCCCATTTCATGGCGTATTTGGTCTCCAGCCATGGCTGCACGGCGGAATACTGCTGCAGTTCATAGCCCTCCTTCAGGGGGAGCTGCCGGATCCGTTCCTTCATCTCCAGGATGGCGTAGACCGGGCTTTCTATGGTCCCTGCCACATCACCGGTGACATAGGTTACCCTTTTGAGATTCTTATGATAAATAGTCTTGTTTTCCACGCCCTGGCTGATGCGCACCAGGGCGGCAAGCGGGATGAGGGAACCGTCGGCGGCCGGTACGGTCACCTCCTGCAGGGCGGCAATGCCTGCCCGCTCAGGCAGGGAGGCCCGCAGCATCAGCTCAACCGGCTCCTTCTCCTTTTCATAATGCACCAGGCCCGCCGCCGTGCCGTTGAGCACCATGCGCAGAGTCTGGGCCACCAGCGTCGTGCTGATGCCATGATACGCCGCCTTTTCCTTGTCCACGGTAAAGGTGAATTTGGGCTGGTCATCCTCCACGAACCAGTCCACATCAACCACCCCGTCGGTGGTCTCAAGGATGTTTCTGATCTCCCTGGCGATCTCAATCTGCCTCTCGGTGTCCGGTCCGTAGACCTCGGCCACCAGGGTGCTGAGCACCGGCGGGCCGGGAGGAATTTCCGCCACCTTGAGGCGGGCACCAAAGCGGTCGCCGATCTCCTTGAGCGAGGGGCGCAGCCTTGTGGCCAGCTCATGGCTCTGCATCTGCCGCTGGCCCTTGCCCACGAAATTTACCTGAATATCCGCCACGTTGCTGCCCTGGCGCAGGAAATAATGGCGCACCAGGCCGTTGAAGTTGTAAGGCGCGGCCGTGCCGACGTAAGACTGGAAATCAGTCACCTCCGGCACGGTCTGCAGAAAGTCGCCCAGCTCCCGGGTCAGGGCGGCGGTTCTCTCCAGGCTCACCCCTTCCGGCATATCGATGATCACCTGCACTTCGCTCTTATTGTCAAAGGGCAGCATCTTGACGGTCACCGCCTTGAAAGGCACCAGCAGCATGGACAGGAAAAGCAGGCCGGCGACAATGACCAGCATGAGCAGCCTTTTGCCGCGGTGATCGAGCAGCGGCCCGAGGATGCGCTCATACAGATCATGCAGGCGGCTGGTTTCTTGTTCTCCCGGCGCATCGCTTTTCACATTTTTGAGCACCTTGTAACTGAGCCAGGGACTGACGATAAAGGCCACCAGCAGGGAAAAGAGCATGGCGGCCGAAGCCCCCACCGGGATGGGCCGCATATACGGCCCCATCAGACCCCGCACAAAGGCCATGGGCAGCAGGGCGAAAATGACGGCAAAGGTGGCCAGAATGGTGGGGCTGCCCACCTCATCAACCGCCAGCACGGCGGTCTGGGCACTGACCCCGTGCAGCTTGAAATGGCGGTGGATATTCTCCACCACCACGATGGCATCATCCACCAGAATACCGATGGAGAAAATAAGGGCGAACAGGGTGACCCGGTTCAAGGTATAGCCGTAGAGATAGTTGATCAAAAGCGTCAGCGCCAGGGTCACCGGCACCGCCACGGCCACCACCAGGGACTCGCGCCAGCCCAGGGTGAGGGCCATGAGGATGATGACCGAGATGGTGGCGATCAGCATGTGATCCAGCAGCTCGTTGGACTTATCCTTTGCCGTCTCGCCGTAATTGCGGGTCACCGTCACCTGGATGTCGGTGGGCAGGATGCCGCCGCGCAGCTGTTCGATCTTGGCCAGGGCCTCATCCGCCACGGTGCTGGCGTTTGCCCCTTTTTTCTTGGATATGGCGATGGTCACCGCCTCCCGCGGTCCGGTAAGCAACGGCAGATCCTTGTCAGCGGCCGCCGGCCCGCTGCCCATGAACACATAGTCAGCCGGCTCCTCCGGCCCGTCCGCCAGCTCAGCCACCTCCTTCAGGTAGACGGGCTTGCCGTCGGCCACCGCCACCACCACCCGGCCTACCTCGTCGATATTTTCCAGAAATGCCCCGGTTTCAACGAGAAACTCCTCATTGTTGGACGGAAAGGAGCCGGCAGGCAGCACGAAATTGGCCTGCTGCAGGGTCTGCATGATCTGCACGGCGGGGATATGGTAGGCCCGGAGGCGGGCCGGGTCGAGGATGACCCGCACCTGCCGTTTTTGTCCGCCGATCACCGAAAACTCCGAGACATTCATGTCCTTCTTCAGCTCATCGGCCACCTCCACGGCTACGCGCCGCAGTTCATAACCGGAATACCGCGCCTGCTCGTTCCACAGGGTCAGGGTCAGGATCGGCACATCGTCAATGGATTTGGGCTTGACCAGGGGCTGGGACACCCCGGCGGGGATTCGGTCGTAATGCGACATCAGCTTGGTGTGCAGATTGACCAGGCTCTTCTCCATGTCCTCGCCCACATAGAAGCGGACAATGGTCAGGTTCATGCCGGGCTTGACAATGGAATAGATGTATTCCACGCCCTTGATTTCCCACAGAAATTTCTCCATGGGCTTGGTGACGCGCTCTTCCACCTCCTTGGCCGTGGCCCCGGGAAAGGTGACAATGACATCGATCATGGGCACGACAATCTGCGGCTCCTCTTCCCGGGAGGTAACCAGCACGGCGAACACGCCGAGCAGCAGAGAAGCCAGCACGATAAGCGGCGTCAGCTTTGATTTGATGAACGCCCTGGCGATGTGGCCTGAAATGCCGATTTCTTTCATTGCCCTTTATCCCCTTGCAGCAGACCTCCGTCCACCGCCCTGTCCACCCCGCCGGTTATCACCTTTTCCCCCGGCTGCAGCCCGGCCAGGATCTCCCTTTTATCGCCGTAAAATTTGCCGAGACGAACGAGCCGATAGGTGATGAGATTGCTGCCGTCCACGGTATACACCCCGTGCAGCTGCCCTTTTTCGACAATAATCTCCTTAGGCAGCAGAATGGTAGAGCGTTTGCCCACCGGGATGCGCACCCTGGCATACATGCCGCTCTGCAGCCCTGCTCCCGCCACGTCAATCTTGACCAGGAAATTGCGTGTTCTGGGATCAACCGCCCCCACCACGTCGGAAATCTTGCCCGCCAGCTCCATGCCGGTGGCCGGGATGGCGACCTCAACCGCCAGCCCCGGGGCCAGGCGGTCGACCAGGGTTTCGTTCACCCCGATCTCCAGCCGGAAAGAGGAGTTATCCTCAATGGTAAAGAGCGGCACTCCCGGCATGGCCATGGTGCCCAGTTCAATCTGCTTGGTTTTCACTACGCCGTCAACCGGCGAGCTCACCCGGGTAAAATCCTGATACACCCTGGCTTCCGCCAGTCCCGCCCGAGCCCTTTTCACCATCTCACCATAGCGCTCATACTCAATCTCAGCCACCTTCATGCGGGTCTGGGCCTCGTCCAGCTCCTGTCTGGTCAGGGCCTTGCCGTCGAAAAGCTTTTCGAAGCGCCCATAGGTGGTCCGGGCCAGCTCTTTTTGTTTCGCGGCGGTGGCCACCCCACTTTCCGCCTCGGCCAGGGCGGCCTGGGCCCCATTGATTTTCTGCCTCACATCCCGGTCATCCAGGGTCAGGAGGAGCTGCCCGGCTTTGACCGGATCACCCTCCCTGACCGCAAGCATGGTCACGGTGCCCATCATGCGCGCCGCCACCACACTTTCGGTTTTCGCCTTGACCGTGGCTGAAGACTCGTAATAATCGTCAATCTCGGAAGCCACGATCTCCGCCGACTGTACCCCGGACACCACCGGCCTTTTGACCTCGGCGGTTCCCGGACCTATTTTGTCCCGGCAACCGGCCGGCAGCAGGGCCAGCGTCGCAATGACCAGCACCTTGACTATTTTTTCTTTCATCAATATTACTCCCTGTTATTGGCTGTCAACCTGCAAATCATGGAGAATGGTGCCGCTCTCATAGCTGAGAGTGGCCTTGACCAGTTCGTGATCATTTTCCCTGGCAACCACCACGGCCCGGGCATGGTCAAGGGCCACCTGGGCATCCAGCAGATCAATCAGAGGCGACAGTGAATTTTCATAGCGGACCTGCACCAGGCGCTGCCCTTCCTCGGCCATCAGCAGGGCGGACCGGGCCAGTTCAAGATTTTTCCGGGTTTCCGCAACCGACTGGTATGCCTCATAGACCTTGAACTCCACCGCCTTTTTCAGGCCCTGCAGATACTGGTCCGTCTCGGAAATCTGATGTTTGGCCTTGACCCGTTCGTATTCCCTTTTGGTGCCGTCAAAGAGCTGCCAGCGCAGGATGGCCGCCACCAGCCAGCTGTCCCCTTCGGAGCCCAGCGGCACATTATGGTCGTTGAGCATATAGGAGCCGGCCAGGCCGACGGTGGGCAGGTAACCGGCGGTTGCGAGCGCCAGGTTCTTCCTGGCGTTTTCCCGCTGCCCCTCCATGGCCTTGACATCCTCCCGCTGCAGACTGGCCCCGGTATAGTAGTCCATTTCCATGAGCGGCAGGTCCACCTTCTCCTGTCCCGCGTCCACCGGGTCGTTCAGGCCGAGCAGCAGCCCCAGCCCTTTTTTGGCCACATCGTGATTTTTCCGGGCGCTCACCAGCTTCTGTTCCGCATCGGCCAGGGCGGTGCGGGCCCGCAGGGTATCGGAGTAGAGGCCCAGTTCGTTATTGAAACGCAGCTCACTCAGCCGGACGTGCTCCCTGGCGTCGTCAACCCCTTTTACCGCCACATCCACATATTCCCGGCTGGTTTGCACCATGAGAAAGGTTTTCACCACCTCCAGGGTAATCCCCTCCTTTTTGCGCAGATACTGCTGGTTTGCTATCTCATACTGTTTTTTCGCCATATCCAGGCCGATGCTCGCCTGCCGGACAAAAAGCGGCTGTTCGATGGAGAACATGGTCTGGAAGTCGCTGATGGCGTCGGGATTGTTGAGGGAGTCGATGGCGAAATCCTGGACGGTGAAGCGCTCCTGATTCAGCTTGGACATGAAGGAATAGGTGGGATTGGCGGTGCGCTGGAACTTTTCTTCGATGGCCAGGGAGGGCAGCAGGGTGCTTCTGGCAATGCCGATATCGGCCTGACTGGCCCCCAGCTGGCTTTGCCGTCCTTTCAGCTCATGATTGCCGGTAAAGCTTGTCAGAATGGCTTCCCGCAGGCTGATACATTTCTCGCTGCCCCTGGCCGGGGGCAGAAATGTTGCATTGACGAAAACAGCGACCAGCATAAAAATAACAGCTTTCATTCTCACTCTCTCCGGAATTGCCGGGCGGAACAGGGAGCAGTCAAGGCCTCCCCTTCATCCGTCCGGTCCCATCAGCTGATAGATATTTGAATAAATGAGACAAATATGCAGTAATCAGGATTTTACATCTTCCGAACCGCGCAGTCATCATGCCAATGGCAATGTTGCATTCTTTTAAACATCGTGGCCATATTTCCCCCACAGTTCCCCAGTCATGACGCATGGATGAATGTACCCTCTGGATAGGGGAAAATGCAAAATAAATCCATACTGCTGTTATGATGTTTTTGTATTTTTTTATGATCCCCCGCCTTAACGAGGAAGCAGCAGCAAACCCCCCGCCATTTCTGCCCGGATGCGGACCTGGGCCGGCAAATGGTCGCCACTGGTTTTAGCGGTCTGCTGACCCGGCAAAACCGGGGGCTATTTGCCGCATGGCCATGATACCGGTGAGAAACGATTAAGGCCGTAAATATCGTTTGGCAATCTCTTGCGTAAGTGATAATTATCGAGAAATCATATAATTGTTAACTGGAAAGGCGGGAGATATACACTGCATGGCTGAAAATAACGAACTGGAAAAAACCCTGTGGGCGGCGGCGGACAAACTCCGTTCGAACATGGATGCCGCCGAGTACAAGCATATTGTTCTTGGCCTGATTTTTTTGAAATACATCTCGGATGCCTTTAACGATCTGTACGGGCAACTCAAGGCAGGGGCAGGGGAGCTTGCAGGGGCCGACCCGGAAGATGCCGACGAGTACCTGGCCCACAATATCTTTTTCGTGCCTGAAAAGGCTCGCTGGCAGCATTTGCAGGATCGAGCCAAACAGCCGGAGATCGGCAAATGGCTCGACGAGGCCATGGATGCCATCGAAAAGATTAATCCCTCGCTCAAGGGGGTGCTGCCCAAGATCTACGCCGATCCTGAGCTGAACAAGCAGCGCCTGGGCGAACTCATCGACCTGATCGGCACCATCGGCTTCAACCAGGACGGCCACAAGGCCAAGGATCTGCTGGGCCGGGTGTATGAATATTTTCTCGGCCAGTTTGCCGATGCCGAGGGCAAGAAGGGCGGCCAGTTCTGGACTCCGCAAAGCATCGTCAAGGTGTTGGTCGCCATGCTTGAACCCTACCATGGCCGGGTCTATGACGGCTGCTGCGGCAGCGGCGGCATGTTTGTGCAGAGTGAACGCTTTGTTGAGGAACACCAGGGCAACATCAGGGACCTGTCCATTTACGGCCAGGAATCCAACCCCACCACCCTGCGCCTGGCCAAGATGAATCTGGCCATTCGCGGCATTGATGCAAAAATCGAGCTGGGCGATACCTTCCTCAGCGACAAACACAAGAACCTCAAGGCCGACTTCATCCTCGCCAATCCGCCCTTCAACGTCAGCGACTGGAGCGGCGATCACCTGCGCGACGACAGCCGCTGGAAATACGGGGTGCCGCCGGTGGGCAACGCCAACTATGCCTGGTTGCAGCATTTTGCCCACAAGCTCAGCCCCAGCGGCACGGCCGGGATCGTGCTGGCCAACGGCAGCATGAACTCCAATTCCGGCGGCGAAGGCGAGATCCGCAAGAACATGATCGAGGCGAATCTTATCGACTGCATGGTGGCCCTGCCGGCCCAGCTCTTTTACAACACCATGATCCCCGCCTGCCTCTGGTTTTTGGCCCGTAACAAGACCAACGGCAAATTCCGCAACCGTTCCGGCGAAATCCTCTTTATCGATGCCCGCAAGATAGGCTCCATGATCAACCGCCGCAACAAGGAATTTTCGGACGACGATATCGCCCTGATCACCGGCACCTACCACGCCTGGCGAAATGTCGGTCCGGGTTCCGTAGGGGCGGGTTCCAAACCCGCCCTCCCTTTTGGTTCCACCATCAGGGCGGGTTTGGAACCCGCCCCTACGGCGACATACCGCGACATCCTTGGTTTCTGCAAGTCGGCCGCCCTGGAAGAGGTCCGGAAGAACAACTATGTGCTGATGCCGGGCCGCTATGTCGGCACCGAGGCGGAAGAAGATGACGGCATCCCCTTTGATGAGAAGATGAAGGGTCTCACCACCAGGCTGGCGGAGCAGTTTGCCAAGGGCCGCGATCTGGAAGAGACCATCCGCGAGAACCTGAAGGGGATCGGCTATGGGTTCTGATCTGGTCTTTTACGGCGCTCTCCTGGCAGAGATCAAGGACCGAATCCGGCAGGCCCAGACCCGGGCGGCTCTCGCAGCCAATGCGGAGATGATCGTCATGTATTGGGACATCGGCCGTATGATCCAACAGCGGCAGAAGGAAGAGGGCTGGGGTGCGGGCGTCATTCCCCGGCTGGCTGTTGATCTGAAAAACGAGCTACCCGAGATCAAAGGTTTTTCGGAGCGGAATATCGGCCGGATGATCGCGTTCTACCGGGCTTACCCAATTTTGCCGCAGGCTGCGGCAAAATTAGCGCAGCAACCCGATGCAAACTTTCAACTATTTGACAACAAAGAAGATATAAAAGTGCCGCAACCTGCGGCAAAATTGGACACCGAGACCTTTTCCGCCACGACAGTGTTCGGCATTCCCTGGTTTCATCACGTCATCCTCCTCGAAAAGGTCAAGGACCTTCCTACCCGCCTCTGGTATATGCAGCAGACAATTGCGCAGGGCTGGAGCCGGGATACGCTGGCCGCGATGATCAAGGGCAAGACCCATGAGCGGCAGGGAGAGGCGGTCAGCAACTTTGCCGCCCGTCTCCCCGCTCCGCAATCGGAGCTGGCCCGGCAGTTGCTCAAGGACCCTTACCTGTTCGACTTCCTGACCCTTGAGGAACCGTTTCATGAGCGGGAGTTGGAGACCGGGTTGGTCCACCATCTGGAAAAGTTCCTGCTGGAACTGGGGTCCGGGTTTGCCTTTGTCGGGCGGCAGTATCATCTGGAGGTGAGCGACCGGGACTTTTACCTCGATTTGCTGTTTTACCACCTCAAATTGCGCTGCTTCATCGTTATCGAGCTGAAAAAGGGCGACTTCAAGCCGGAGTATGCCGGCAAGATGAACTTCTACTGCTCGGTGGTGGACGATCAGCTCAGGAACGAAACCGATCAGCCAACCATCGGCCTGATCCTCTGCCAGACCAAGGACCGCATCCTGGTCGAGTATACCCTGCGCGACATCCACAAACCCATCGGCATTTCCGACTACGAGCTGACCCGCGCCCTGCCGGAGAGCCTTAAATCCAGCCTGCCGACGGTGGAGGAGATTGAAGCGGAGTTGGGAGGGGATTTGGGATGAGTGGGGAGGGGTGGAAAACCGTTACAATTGATCTTTCGCCTATAGAAATTATTGATGGGGATCGAGGTCGTAACTATCCAAAACAAGAAGAATTCTATGATAATGAATATTGCCTTTTCCTTAATACCAGCAATGTAACTCCGCAAGGGTTTAATTTTGAAAAGACAATGTTTATCACCAGCGAAAAGGATGAATTATTAAAAAAGGGTAAGTTAAAACGTTACGATATAGTTCTTACGACAAGAGGAACTGTTGGTAATGTTGCATATTATGATGAAAATGTCCCATATGAAAATATTAGAATAAACTCCGGAATGGTAATTTTTCGAAACGGCAGGCCAGAAGACATATCTTCTCAATATTTCTATCATTTTTTGCGTTCGTCCATATTTCAAGATCAGGTTGAATCTCACTCATCAGGAAGTGCTCAACCGCAATTGCCGATAAAAGATTTAAAGCGAATTGAATTACCATTACCCCCTCTCCCCACCCAAACCCGCATTGCCTCCATCCTCTCCGCGCTGGACGACAAGATCGAATTGAACCGCCAGACCAACGCCACGCTGGAGGCCATCGCCCAGGCGATTTTCAAGGAATGGTTTGTGAATTTCCGCTTCCCCGGCGCTACCGGCGAAATGGAGGATGTAGCGGGATGCAGCATGAATGGGGCGGGTTTGGAACCCGCCCCTATGCGCCTTATCCCAAAGGGCTGGCGGGTTGGAAAGGTCGGTGATATCTGTGAAGTAAATAAAAACACAATAGGCAAGGGAGATGTTTTTGACCATATTGAATATATTGAAATTTCAGAAGTCAACAGAGGCGCTATTGGCAAGACATCAATTTACTCATACGGTACAGAGCCAAGTAGAGCAAAAAGGAAATTAAAACACGGAGACACGGTTCTCTCTACCGTCAGACCTAACCGAGGAGCATATTTCCTGGCTCTAAATTCTTCATCTACCTTAATCGCATCGACAGGGTTTGCTGTGTTTTCCCCGGTCGCCGTTCCACCAAGCTTTTTATACCTACTTCTCACTTCCTCTGAAAAATTGGAATATTATGGTCATGTCGCAGATGGCGGTGCATATCCTGCCATTAATCCAAATTTGATAATGGATATAGATATAGTTATCCCAGGAGAAGATGCTCTGAATGATTTTCAATCTGTTGCAGATTCCTTGTTTAAAAAAATTGACAACAACAACCGCCAATCCGCCACCCTCGCCAAAATCCGCGACGTCCTCCTCCCCAAATTGATGAATGGGGAAATCCCCGTAGGGGCGGGTTCTAAACCCGCCCTGGCTTCCACCCCCAAACCAGCCCGATCCGTCATCCATAAACCCGTCCTTGGGTTGGAACCAAAAGACAGGGCAGGTTTGGAACCACAAGACAGGGCAGGTTTGGAACCTGCCCCTACCCAATCCACCGCCACGGAATCACCCCGGGGGTCATCATGACCGATACCCCCCCAAACCGATACAACCCCGCCATCCATCACCGCCGTTCCATCCGGTTGCAGGGATACGATTATTCCCAGGCCGGGGCCTATTTCATTACCATCTGCACCCACAACCGGGAATGTTTATTCGGTGCCGTAGGGGCGGGTTCCAAACCCGCCCCATCAATTGGTTCCAAACCCGCCCTGGGGCCGGGGCCACAAGACAGGGCAGGTTTGGAACCTGCCCCTACCCAATCCACCGACCAAATGGCGTTGAACGAATTCGGGGAAATCGTCCAGTACACATGGGATGATTTGCCTAATCATATTGCCGGGATTGAATTGGATGCCTTTGTAATTATGCCCAATCATATCCATGGAATTATCGTTATCACTGGGGCGGGTTTGAAACAAAAAGAAAGGGCGGGTTTGGAACAAAAAGAAAGGGCGGGTTTGGAACCCGCCCCTACGGGAACACGGATATTGCCGGAAATTGTGCGGCAATTGAAGACTTTTTCAGCTCGCCGCATCAACAGAAAACGTGTCACCCCGGGGCTTCCGGTCTGGCAACGAAACTATTATGAACATATCATTCGCAATGAGGATAATTTAAACCGCATTCGCGAATACATCGCCAACAATCCCGTAAATTGGCAATCGGATGAAAACTATCTGGTAATGCCAAGTGCCGCAGTTCCCGAGGATTTCCCGGCAACTGCCGAGGCTCGACGCGACAAGGAAGCAAGACATGAGCAACCGGCTGTACGAATCCGAGATTGAACAGATCGCCCTCGACATCCTGCGGGAGGAGAATGGCTACTCCGTGGCCTTTGGTCGGGAGATCTCCGAAGGAGACGGCAAGGAACGGGAATATGCCGAGGTCGTGTTGCAGGGCCGCCTGCGGGAGGCCATCGACCGCCTGAACCCGGCCATACCCGCCGAGGCCAGGGAAGAGGCGGCAAAGAAGGCGCTGCGCACGGTTTCGGCGAGCCTTTTGGAAAATAACGAATCCTTCCACCGGATGCTTACCGACGGCATTGATATCAAATTCTCCATCGGCGACGGCAAGGCCAAGACCGATAAAGTCTGGCTGGTGGATTTTGAGACCCCGGACAATAATGAATTTCTGGCGGTCAACCAGTTCACGGTGCTGGAAAACCACAACAAAAAACGCCCGGACGTGGTGCTGCTGGTCAACGGTCTGCCGCTGGTGGTGATGGAACTGAAAAACGCCGCTGACGAAAATGCCGATGTCAAGGCGGCCTTCAATCAGTTGCAGACTTACAAACAGTTGATCCCCTCGCTTTTCACCTGCAATGCCATTCTCATTGTCAGCGACGGTTGGTTCGCCAGGGTGGGCACGCTCTCCAGCGAGTATCCCCGCTTCATGGAATGGAAAACCGGGGATGGTGAGACCATCGTTGATACCAGGCGTGAGTCCGCCCTGGAACCGATGATCAAGGGGTTGCTGAACAAAAGGACCCTGCTCGACCTCATCCGCCATTTCATCGTTTTTGAGAAAACCAAGGAAAAGACCATCAAGAAGGTGGCGGCCTATCACCAATACTACGCGGTGAATAAGGCCATCGAGTCGACCATCCGGGCTGCCCTGCCACCTGCCGGGGAAGCGAGACTTGAGACCCGCGAGGACCCGGCCAACTACGGCTTTGCCAATGCCAGGCATCAACCGGCCGGGGACAGGCGGGCCGGGGTGGTCTGGCACACGCAGGGCAGCGGCAAGAGCCTGTCCATGGTCTTCTTTGCCGGCAAACTGGTGCTGGCCGAAGCGATGAGCAACCCGACCCTGGTGGTGCTCACCGACCGCAACGATCTCGATCAGCAGTTGTTTGAAACCTTCAGCAACTGCCGGCATCTGCTGCGCCAGACACCCGGTCAGGCGGCCAACCGTGAAGAGCTGAAAAAAATGCTGGCGGTCTCTTCCGGCGGCGTGGTCTTTACCACCATCCAAAAATTTCTCCCCGAGGAGACGGGGGCGAAATACCCGCTGCTGTCCGAGCGGCGTAATATCGTCGTCATTGCCGATGAGGCGCACCGCAGCCAGTATGATTTTATCGACGGCTTTGCCCGCCACATGCGCGACGCCCTGCCCAACGCCACCTTTATCGGGTTTACCGGCACGCCCATCGAAAAGGAAGACAAGAACACCCAGGCGGTGTTCGGCGACTATATCGACGTCTACGACATCCAGCAGGCGGTGGAAGACGGCGCCACGGTGCGCATCTACTATGAAAGCCGGCTCGCCAGGATCGAGCTTTCCCAGACAGACAAGCAGGTGCTGGACGAGCGGGTGGAAGAGGTCACCGAGGGTGACGAGCTGACCGAACGGCAGAAGCGTTTTGCCCGCTGGACCGGCAAGGAAGCGGTGGTGGGCAGTGAGGGGCGCTTGCAGCAGGTGGCCGCCGACCTGGTCCACCATTTTGAACAGCGGCTCGCGGCTGCGGATGGCAAGGGGATGATCGTCTGCATGAGCCGTCGGATCTGTGTCGAACTGCATGCCCAGATCATCAAACTGCGGCCGCACTGGTACGACGCCGCTGACGACAAAGGCATGATCAAGGTCATCATGACCGGCTCCGCCAGCGACCCGCTTCCGTGGCAGGAACATATCCGCAACAAGCCGCGCCGCAAGGCCATCGGCGACCGGCTGAAGGACCCGCAAGATCCGCTGCGGCTGGTGATTGTCAGGGATATGTGGCTGACCGGCTTTGACGCCCCCTGTCTGCATACGCTTTACATCGACAAGCCGATGAACGGCCACAATCTCATGCAGGCCATTGCCAGGGTCAACCGGGTATTCGGTGACAAGGAAGGCGGCTTGATTGTCGATTACATCGGCATTGCCCAGGACCTGAAAAACGCCCTGGCCGTTTACACCGAAAGCAAGGGCAAAGGCCGGCTGGCCTACGATCAGGAAGAGGCCGTGGCCAGGATGCTCACGCTTTACGAAATCGTCGGCGATATGTTCGGCACCTTTGACTATCACCGCTACTTCGCCCTGGAGCCGAAGGCCAAACTCGATTTCATTCTGGATGCCGCCAACTTCATCGTTGATCTGACGGATGAGCAGGACGGGAAAACGGTGCGCAACGGCAAGGAGCGATTTAAGGAAAACGTTGTCAAGCTGCAGAAGGCGTTCGGTCTCTCCGTCCCTCACCCCAAGGCCCTGGCGATCAGGGATGACCTGGCTTTCTTTCAGGCGATCAAGGCCCGTTTCGCCAAATTTGACGAGCAGGGTAAGGCCCGCACCGATGAAGAGATTGAAACCGCCATCCGCCAGATTGTCAACGACGCCATCATTTCCCGGGATGTGATCGATGTCTTTGATGCCGCCGGCATCAGGAAACCGGATATTTCCATTCTTTCGGATGAGTTCCTGGCCGAGATTCAGGGCATGGAGCGGAAAAATCTTGCCCTCGAACTGCTGAAACGCCTCTTAAACGATGAAATCCGGAACCGGGGGAAAACGAACCTGGTCCAGGGCCGAAAGTTTTCCGAGATGCTGGCCGATGCCGTCAAACGCTACCAGAACGGTCTGATCGATTCGGCGAAAATCATCGAAGAACTGATTCAGCTTGCCCGAGATATCAAGGAAGCCGACAAGCGCGGCGAAAAGCTGAATCTACGGGTGGACGAACTCGCCTTTTACGATGCCCTGGCGGACAACCCGACAGCAGGCGCCGTGCTTGGCGAACAGATACTGAAACAGATTGCCCATGAATTGGTTGACAGCGTAAGAAGAAACACCTCCATCGATTGGCAGTTGAAGGAGAGCGTGCAGGCAAAGCTGCGGGTTTTAGTGAAACGAATCCTCAGAAAATACAAGTACCCGCCGGATGACCCAAGCACGGGTGAATACACCGTCTCGGTCAACAAGGTGCTTGATCAGGCGGAGCTGCTGGCGGATTTCTGGACAAAAGATGAAAATGACAAGAAGGGCTGACAAGGTACTGCACAAGAATTGCCAGCCCTGACAGGTGAAACGGATGGCGGAAAAGAAAAAGAAGGATAGTCTGCTTGCGCAGATCTTAGCAGCGGTGCTAATCGCCCTTCTTGCCGGCGGCACCGCCCCCTGGTGGTGGAGCGAGCTCAAGGAGGTCTTGAACAAGAAAACAGGGGATAGCCCGGCAACTTCCGTGGAGAAGACGCCAGCAGAGGCTCCGGCGGAATCCCTGCGACGTGCCTTAGAGGACTATGAGGCGGTGTATGCCCTCTACGGCCAGTCAAGGCCAGCCGGCAACTGTGTGGAGGTCCGTCGCATCGTTGAGCAGATCCGGCTCTATGCCGGCAACCAACGGCTCGTCCCGGAAAGCTTTCGCTATACGGTCAGGTATCCGGCAGCGAAAGCTGCGCCGACAATTTCAGACCTGGCGACAGACCGGATTACCCGGATAAAGAAGGCAAAGTCTCAATGTTTTGACAAGGAGGTCTTCAACCAGGAAACAGGGGATATTCCGGCAACCCCCGTGAAAACGCCGCCAGTCGAGCCGCCGGCGGAATCACAGAGACGTGCCTTGGAGGACTATGAGGCGGTGCAGGCCCTCTATGGCCGGCACAAACTGACCGACAACTGTGTGGAGGTCCGTCGCATCGTCGAGCAGATACGGCTCTATGCCGGCGACCAACGGCTCGACCCGGAAGGCTTTCGCTATACGGTCGAGTATCCGGCGGCGAAAGCTGCGCCGACAATTTCAGACCTGGCGATTGACCGGATTACCCGGATAAAGAAGGCCAGGTCTCAATGTTTTGAATAGGAGATTGTTGGTAAACAAGCCCTTCGTCCGGCCTGGAGGCTTTGCCGGAGGTTTTTTTAACCCTGCCTCACTTTGCGTCTTTTACCAGCGACATTAAGATCTTGTCGACCCTCCTGCCGTCCATGTCAACAACCTCAAATCGCCGCCCCTTCCATTCGAAATGCTGTCCTTCCGAGGGCACGGCGCCGATCTTTTCCATGACGAAACCGCCCACCGTGTGCATTCCCGTGCGCTCTTCCTCGCTCAGTTTCCCCGCTTCAATGAAATCCATGAACTCATCCAGCGGAACACTTCCGGATATCAGCCAGGAGCCGTCTTCGCGCTCCACTATATCTTTTTCTCCTTCCGCCGCGTCTTCAACGTCCTCAAAAATGGAACGTAAAATATCGTCGAAGGTAACCAGACCATGAATCGCCCCGTATTCATCGACGACAAGCGCGATGTGTATTCCCGATTTCTTGAACAGTTCCAGGACCTTTACCGTCGGCGTTGACTCCCAGACAAAAAGCGGCTTATGGCAGATTTCCTGCAGATTGAACGGTTTTCCTTCCAAGGTCAGGGAAAGCAGCTCTTTTGCTCTGATCACTCCCACAACATCATCGAGGGAGTCCCGCGCGACCGGGAAGAAAGATAACTTATGCCGCGCGATTTTTCTTTTTGCTTCGTCCTCGCTTTCGTTCAGATCCAGCCAGATGACGTTTGCTCTGGGTGTCATCAAAACCGCCACCGGGCGGTCGGCCAGACGGAATACCCGTTCGATCGTGTCCTGTTCAAATTCCTGAAATATTCCCGCCCG
>JALNXE010000033.1 GCA_023230525.1 Desulfobulbaceae bacterium | reverse complement strand
GCTGGGATTCTGTTTCAACTGTTCAATCTGATCCGTATGGCAGGTAAGGCAGGGTTCGGTCAGATTATCGGCAAGGGTGATTTTGAGCGGGGTATGCGGGTTCGTATGGCAGCTCAGGCAGCCTTCAAGTTCAAAATGCTTTTCACCTGTATGGCACATGCTGCATTGAGGAATAATGTCGGTGTTTTTGGGAGGATGACCCTGATGGCATTCAATACAGGTGACTTCGGTCTTATGTTTGCCGCCTGCACTTTCAATGGCCTGTGGGGCCGCGTCATGGCATTTTACACAATCGGCGACGGTCAGCGCGGGGCGCTCAGCGTCTTGTGCCAAGGCAAAGGGTGTGGCTGTCCCGGCTGTCAGGAAGATTGCAAAAGTTGCGGCCATCGTGTGTTTCATCAATTGAATCCTTTTATATTTTTTGCTCATTTTCACTTAAATTATCCTCCCGATGTTGAAATTAAGCGTGTAACTAGCCGAAAGCCAGAGTGTTTTTCTTTAATTTTATAAAGGCAAAAGTTAATAAAAAAGAGAAATTCCAGCAGAGAAAAAATATTTGCGAGCCCTTAAATATAAGGGTCTAACAGGCAAATACGGCAAATAGTTGCCATAGTCTGACAAAAAAAGCAATGTTTTAGTCGAAAGGATTGTTAAAAAAATGCAAGGAGTTGTGAGTATCAGGTTTTAAAACTGTCCAGATTTTCTTTCAGCTTGCCGAAAGCATCACCAGCCTCCGCTGCCTTCCGGAAAGTTTTTTCCAGTTGCGCCTGATTTTCCTGGGCCAGCTTTATTTTTTCCCGCAGAGAACCGGTGCAGTCGTTCAGGGTGGCCGCCATATCCTGCAGGATGTCATTTCTGCGCAGTTTGATTTCCGAGCGCAGATCACCTTCCTTCAGCTCTGCCAGCCGTTTTTCGATGCGGTAAAGGGGACCGGCTATTCTCTGCGGGAGAAAAATTACCACGATGAGGGTGCCCAGGAAACTCACCGCGGATCCGGCAGCTATGACCGGCAGAAGAAGATCGCTGACCCGGCGGATTGTCACATGGGCGGAGTAGAAGCTGTCGGTAATTTCATTTCTGGCGTAAAAATAAAGAATCACTGCGGCAACGAGCGAGCTGAGCAGAACTTGAGCTGTCATGCGTAGGAGAAGCCATTTCTGGAACTCCCGCTTCACGTTCAGATTGAGTTTTTTTCTCTTGTTTTTGTCTGGGTTCATGGCAGTCAGTGTTTTTTGCTGGCGGAACAGTTCTGTTAAAAATTGTCCGGATGACAACCTAGGCAGAGTTCCTTCCGCGAGGATTTAATGAGCCGGTATTCAATGTTTGCGGCATGATTAATGTGGCAGGTCATGCAGGAGATACGGCCGTCCGGCAGGGTTGGATACTCGGGAGGTATTTTGATTTTTCCACTGGGCAGAATATTAACCGGGTGGGATTTCTGCTGATTGAAGCCCTGGTGGCAGGCCGCGCAGATGGTCATGCTGCTGTATTTTTTATTGGCCAAGGGAATATGTTCCTCGGTATCAGCGGACTGAGCGGATTTTATCAGGATGGTGGGTCTTTCTGCGGGTTCATCAGCTGAAGTTCCGAGGGCAATCGACACCGGCAGATTGGCTGTCAATTCCAGCATGACATTTTTATCGTTAAGGGTAAAGAAGTGGTGCTTTATGGCGATTCTTTCACTGCCGGCACTTTGGTTTTCGGGCGCGGGGGGAGGTAATGGGGAAATGTCCGCAGTGGAGAAGCGGAAAACAGGAGAAGTAGCGCTGTTGCCGAAAATATCCCGGCAGGTGATGGCAACCAGATAGGTTGATCCTTTTTTCAAGCCCGGCAGCGTAAGATTATGGTCAGTGGCATAGCAGTATTTCTCTTCGATTGTTTGACCCAGGTCTTCGATGCCGTAGCGCACGGTTACGTTTGTTTTTTCGTCAGTCTGGCAGGTGATTATGGCATTGATCAGGATACCCTGCCGTACGTCGGCCCGGATGTCTGTTATCTGCGGCGGAATCTGGTCATTTTCCGCCCTGGCCATGCTGCTTGCCGCGGGGAAAGCCAATGATTGATAGAATGGAGATTTGCCGGGGGCCTTTGCGTCAATCAGGATTTTGCCGGAGGCGTGGTTGGCAGGCAGCAGGAATGTGTGATGCTCAGACGTCGAGGGCGACATGCAGAGCCAGCTGATTTTCGATCTGGCTTGCTGGTCAGGGGATGGCTGGCCGGCAGGAGAAGGGGAATCTTTTGCCTTGACATGGCATTCCGGGCATTTGCGATCGGCAAAAGGCTGGTGAATGTATTTCTTCAGCAGATCCTGTTCAAAGTCCTGCTTATGGCATTTCAGGCATTGTGTCTGCAATGGTTCATTTTTATCGGACGCAGCGAAGGAGTTGTTGTTAGGTGATAGGGCGAAAAAGAGCAGTGAAAAAATCGGAAACAAGAAACGCATATGATACTTAGGCTTAAAAGGTTCTGCGGGACAGAGATGGATCATCTATATCGGTCACATATTTCCCGTGGGAATGACAATCTTCGCAGGGAATAATAAAACCGGCGGTCCCGTTTTGACCATGGCATGAGCCGCATTTGAACTGGTTAAAGGTGGCGTCAGGAGATAGATGGTGAACGTACTCCCAGTCACTGTTATGGCACTTGGCGCACAGCAATTTTATGTTTGAGGTGGCTGTAGGAGAAGTTGCCTTGGTATGAACGGCAGCTGTTGTATACGACCCATTCACCTCTCTTCTGATGAGAAACGAGCTTGGCGAGCCGTGGGGTTCGTGGCAGTCAAGGCAAGAGAGAACCCAGCCGTTATCGGTACCGTAGGGCATTATTCTCTCCGAGCTGCCGGTCGCACTGTTTTTGCCATGCTTGTCGCCGGCGGTGGTACTGTCCCCGCCTTCGGTATACCAACTGATTTTGATGAGATTTCTGCCCAGAGTGGTGCTGGAGATGGTATTGGTGGTATTATGGCAATCCGTGCAGAAGGCGTTGTAGTCCGGGGTCAGCGAACCGTCATGGGTGAGGGTGGCATCCGGTTCATAGGTATTCGTTGCCTCGTAAAAATAGGGCGCCATGTATTTGTTGCTGGTGGCAGCAAGCATTCTTTCGCTGGCGTCATTACCCCAGAGATTGGCGTGATCGGATGGCTTGGAAATAGCAGTGTAAGAGGGGTCTTTTTTATTTTCCTTGTTGCGCCTGGCTATGTGCGGATTATGGCAGGCAGTGCACGGGTTTGAGGTGGCCGTGAAAAAGCTGCTGAAATTGGTTTGGCTGAAATCCTGGATATCGGAGAGGTTGTGATAGGAGTGCTGATTGAATGCCTCAAAGATTCCCAGGGGCGAATCGGTGGTATACCCGCCGAAGGTGGCAGCGTAGTCCCTGTTGTAGTTGGTAATGCCGCTGCTTTGCAGGTAATCGACGTTGGTGTGACAGTAAAAGCAGAAATTATCGTTCTGCTGATAGGGGGTGAAGGTGGCGCTTGGGTTGAAGTTGTCGGCAAAAAGGGCAAATGGTGAAGCGCTGTTGTCTCCGGAATAGGGGGCAGGTTCAGCTCCGTCGATGCTGGCGTGTTGTTCGTGACAATGGGCGCAGTTACCCTGTGAATAGTTGCCCAAAGGGGCTACGCTTCGTTTTACCCCGTATGAGGCGTTACCATGGGCGGAATCCGTGTATGGGCCGGCGGCCTGGGCAGGGAGAGAAAGAAAAGGTGCCGGTAAAATTATAATGAGACAGAGAGGTAACAAAAAAGAAGAACTTCTGTAATCTCGCTGTTGCATTTTCATGAAGTAACCCTTGTCAAGTTCTGAAAAGATTGATAGTCGTAAAGTCAGCACATCCTAAACTAACTTAACAGGATAATTTTTTTTAAATAATAATTCCCGCTGGGGGAAAATTAATAAAAAAACAAAAAAAAAGCACGTTATGCGTGCTTTTTTTGTCTTTCTGTTACAGACAAGGAAAAAGATATATATTCACTCTACATATAATATTGATCTGTGGTATTTTCGTCAGTCAATTGTGAATCATAGGCTAACTGAGGTATCCGGGCATTGTCAAGAATGAAACGTTCCAGTTGCTGGATCTGTCCTATGGAAAGATCACCAAAAATAATTCGTCTCTGCTTGATGACGGGTTTGCTTGTCGGTGATTTTGAAATCACGGTGTCTGAAACTGTCTCAAAAGGGATTTCGTCCATGTAATGGTCGTTATAACCGAAAAGGATACCTCTTTCCGGGGGGCTTCCCTGCAAATGCTCTTTATCAACATAATTAAAAAGAATGCCTCCCATGCTGATGTCAATCACTTTACCGAAGTTGTGATGGAGAACATACATGTCTTTTTTTGGCGCAAACCGGGGGAATTTTCGACGGTTCATTGTGTTAAAATTGGTAGTCATTTTCAGCCCCTCGCTCTAATGTTTCATTATGTATCCAAAACGAGCATTTCCTAATAAGCACACTTAACAAAAAATCCAGGGGGTGGGAATGAGGCAAATTGTCGCATTTGCTGGTGTATTTTTTGTGGCTGCATCATATTCTGCGGTGAAGAGCATAATTTTTCTTCTGTTAAAGGAAAGTTGTGAAAACATAATGTTAGGTTTGTCCGACGTGATTTTCCGTCGCGGAAAGCCTGCCTGGCAACCGATGCATTGCTTTTTCCGTTTTGTTTGACCCCAGCCAGCAGTGTTGACAATAGAAAATGAAAATGGTACGTGAAGTTGTCAAATTATGAATAGAGATTCATTTATACTGTCAGAGGTGTATGGGCGTACTTTGTGCGCTCGATATTTTATTATAAAGTTCAGGTAAATAAAATTAATGAAAATGGGGTTCATTGCACAACTGCTGAAACAATCCGCTGTTTCCAGCATATATTTTCTTGCTGTTTTCTGTCTCCCCGCAAGTCCGGTGCTGGCTGGGGAAGTTACTCTTCTCACCCCTGACAGCGCCTGCATCGTTTATGCGCGCGCACCATCCTACCATTTTGTCGTCGAAGTCGACACGAAAGAAGACCTGAAACAGCTGCAGCTTCAGTCAGGGGCTGAGAGCATCATGCCGTTGGCCACCCGGATGAAAAATGATGTCTTTTATGTTCACTTTCGGGTTCCGCTCGTCCCGGGTGAAAACAAGTTTGTCCTTGCTCCCGGCTCAAAAAAAATTGTTATCGATTATAAACCGCTCCGCACCCTGTTAAACGCTAATTTGAATGCCACGGGAGTTTACCTTTATCACCGCAAGGAAACCATGCACCAGGAGTGCCGGCAATGCCATGAGGTCGAGTCCGTGCCGGAAGATTTTTTCGTCAAACCCTCACCCTATGGTCAGAATTCTCCCATTTGCTATACGTGTCATAAAGCCATTTTCGAGGAAACAAAATGGCAGCACAGCCCTGCCGCTAATTTGCTTTGCGAGACTTGCCATCAGCAGGAAAAGGATGTGGGCCGCATTTCCGTGTCCATAGGAAAAGATGCCTCCCTGTGTTATCATTGTCATCTTGTCAAGGGGAAGGCGTGGGGCGATATGGCGCATATTCATCAACCGGTTGGTTTCGGTGTCTGTTCAATCTGCCATAATCCCCATGGCGATGCTTACCGGTTTCAATTGTGGGCTGACGGCAGGGCCGAATTATGCGTCAGCTGTCACGTTGACAAAGAAGATCTGCTGAAGAAAGACACGAAAGGCATTAATGTTCATGGTATTATCAGGGGGGGAGGCTGTGTCGCCTGCCATGATCCCCATGCCTCTGAAAATGAGTATATGCTCTATAAACCGGTCAACGAACTCTGTACCGGCTGCCACAATGAATTGGCAGGTGTGACAAAAGGTCATCCGGTCGGCGGGCATCCTCTGAAGGGTCCCAAAAATCCCTTGAACCCGAAAAAGGAATTTAATTGTGCCAGCTGTCACAATCCGCATGGGTCAAAGTTCCAGTATTTGCTGGTTGGGGATCTTTTAGGCGGACTTGTTTGCAGCAAATGCCATCATTAAAGTCCACGGACAACGTGATTTTTTGTGCTATTCTCAGCTCGCGGGGTTCAATTTTTTTGTAATGCCGGATTTTTGAAAAATGATTCTATTTCATATCGGTGCTAAGTGGATTATGCAGAGATTAAAAGGAAAAATTTCTCGATCGTTCATTTGTGTTGATGCAGGCGTGGTCAGGCGAATCGCTGTTCTCCTTGTGTGCATGGGTTTATTGCCTGTTGAGGCCATTCTTTTGGCGCAACCGGAAGAAAAAACCCCTTGGCCTGTACCCGTAAAAACAGTGGCAATTATTAATGAAGATGACCAGGGGCTTCCCTTGAAGTTTCCCTCGGCTGTTTTTTTTGATAAGACAATGGATGAAATTTATGTGGTCAATGGCGGCAATGGACGTATAAATCTCTATGGTTCTGATTATTTCCCAAGAATTTCCTTGGGAGTGGGCCGTGGGGTTGACTCGCCGAACGGTATTTTTGTTGCCGGTGATGGCCGTCTCTTTATCTGCCAGGGCCGGACGGCAAAAAATCCTCCCCGCCTCACCATCCTCAATGCCGCCTTTTTTCCGCTCAAAGAAATTTTGGTTCAGCAGTTTCCCGAGGCGGAATCGTTTGTGCCTAATCGTGTTTATGTAGGACGCAATGGCAATATTTATGTTGCCGGCATCGATTTCCGCGGGCTTATGGTCCTTGACGGCGAAGGCAATTTTCAACACTGGCTTAAACCAAAGGATAAGATATGGGCGGACCAGCAGATGGATTATTCCAAGCTGCCGCAAGATATTACCGGAAAAGGACAGATAGGAGAGGGGGCGGTCGCGCCGCCAGCCGGGGATAATGCCGAAGCCCCGGAAGAAGAACAGCGGGAAACGGAGATGGCCAATCTCCCTGATTTTCTCAAGCCAAAAGGCAAAGAGGTGATTGAAGAAGAGGAATCAAAGCAGTTTGGGCCGGTTCAGGTTACAGATGTTGTGTGTGGGGCTGAAGGCCATATTTATATCCTCAGCGAGGAAACAAGCAAGATCTATGTCTATAATGCCTCGGAGGAGTTTCTTTTCGCTTTCGGCAAAAAAGGTGGATCGTCCGGGAAAATGAGCCGCCCCAGGGCGCTTGCGGTTGATGAAAAGAGAAAGTGTATCTATGTGGTCGACTATATGCGGCACACGATTCTCATTTATAATTTTGCCGGCCGTTATCTTTTTGAGATCGGCGGCAAGGGCAGTTCGCCACGCTGGTTTAATTTCCCGACCGCCTTGGCCTTGGACGGGCAGGGGAACCTGGTGGTGGCCGACCTGTTTAATCAGAGGGTGCAGGTTCTGGATGTAAAATTTGAGGCTGGTGTAACTTTATTTGGCTCAACCGATCCGGCGGCGGATACGGTAAATAAAGATAAGCAGGATAAGCCTGCTCAGGAGTAAAAACGGTTATTTATCCGGCGGATACTTGTAAAGTTTCCGTTGCAGGGTTCTGCGATGGATGCCGAGCCTCTTGGCTGTTTCAGAGATGTTGCCGCCGCAGTCAGTCAGGACTCTGTTGATATGCTCCCATTCCGTTCGCGCCAGAGATGGTGCCATGAAGTCGTCAGGTTGATTGTCTATCTCGACTTCCGGATTTCTGCTGAAAGCATTGAGGATATCCCCGACATCCGCTGGTTTGGGCAGGTAAAAAATTGCCCCG
Source organism: Desulfobulbaceae bacterium (assembly GCA_023230525.1). Classification (GTDB taxonomy): domain Bacteria; phylum Desulfobacterota; class Desulfobulbia; order Desulfobulbales; family SURF-16; genus SURF-16. Next base: position 32,966 of record JALNXE010000033.1, on the reverse strand, counting down.
AGTTTCACGGCATCGGCAGCTGTTGCAATGCTGCCGTAACCCGTCAACACAACCATTTTCAGCTCCGGATCGATGAGCAGGGCATCCCTGATCAATTCGAGGCCCGATTTGCCGGGCATCTTCATGTCAACGACAGCCAGTTTCGGCCTGTCTTCTCTGATAATCGTGATCGCCTCATCATAATTTGCCGCTGAATACACCGTAAAACCGCGACTTTCAAAAGCTCGCTGCAATCTGTTTCTGAAAAGGTCTTCGTCATCGACTATCAGAATTGTGTCCATGTTTGCATCTTCTCCAAGTACTGATGATAATAGCTGCAAAACGCTAAAAATTTGCTGAGTTATCCGACTGAATCCGGTTCAGAGCAAAAGTTAATGTTGCGGTGGTTCCTGTTGATGGCGCTGATGTTAAATAGAGGTCGCCCCCAAATCTGTTAGCCATAATTTTCGCAAGATAGAGCCCAAGGCCCATTCCCTTGCCCGGTTCCTTGCTTGTATAAAAAGGTTCCATTGCTCTTTTCAGCGAGTTTGCGTCCATCCCCGTGCCATGATCTTGAACCTCAAAATAAAGGAATTGGGAGTCCTTCCAGCAGGTCAGTTCGATAGGTGCGCCGACTTCCGATGCATCCATGGCATTTTTCATGAGCTCTTTAATGGTCCGTGTCAGGGTGCGCACCGGCATTACAACCTGCATCTCACCAACTTTATTATGAAAGTTGACCTGTTGCAGATTCTCAAAATTAAAAAGCGCCATCGCCTCATAAACTAGTTCTTTAATGCTGAATTTGTCAACAGCTTCTCCAAGAAGCTTACCGCAGTCAGCTGACATTTGAAAGAGTATTTCCTTGCATCTGGCCACCTGATCGCGAATCAGCCGTGTGTCGTCGATCAGGTTCTTGTCACCGCCATGCTTTTTAAAATGATAGAGCATTTCTCCTGAGGCTATTGCAATAGTCGATAGCGGGGTGGAGAATTCATGTGCTGCGCCGGCGGCAAAGGTGGCAAGTGACGCAAGTCTCTCGTTACGCATCCTTTCTTCATCAAGCTCTTTTAATACCTCGTCCTGTTCCTCCATGTTCTTTTTTATCTGGGCAACGGGATAAACGATCAGCAGGGCAACCAGGAAAAATATAAAGAACATGAAATAGCTGTGAGAGCTGAGATATTCATCCAGTTGCTTATTGAAAACAGCTAAGATTGCAGGGTTCTCGGTATAATGACGGGATGCGGTCAGAATTGATTGATCAATCGGCAAGGGGTTTGAGAGATAAAAAAATATGGCATAGCAGGTTAAAGTGAAGGCCGTGAGGGCATACGAACAGCTTCGTTCCAGCAGAAGAGCTCCGAGGACAACATATATGATATAAAGAATGCCTAAAGGGTTATAAATTGAAACAACCTGGAAAAAGAGAACTGTCATCAGCAGGATGTCAAAAAACATCACCAGGGCGGGTACCCAACATGGAATAATTTTTTTCGGCGTCGGCAGATTATAAAGAAAGATGTTGCTGATCAGGCCAAGCCCGATCACCAGAAAGGCAAGCCACAGGGGAATGTGTAAATGAAAAATTCTGATTCCTGCCAATACCATGAAAGATTGGCAGGCCAAAATGGCCCATCTGAGACGCAAAAGCCAGAGGAAGGTTATGTCGTGACCGGTGCTGTTCAATGTCCGCCCGTTTAGGATCTTGTGATCACATGATTTCACTGGTTATCCTCTGCTCTCGATGGGAAGAAACATGCCGGAATAATTATTTTCAACTGTATGTGCGACATTTTACCACAGTTAGTCTCATTATAAGGTGTGATAAATACAATTTTATGTGAAGATGTCAATTGATTAATGGCGATTTTAGGACTAGAAATGAGGAGTGGGCATGGAACTGAAGGCCGATTTGACACTGGCTGCAAAAGGATTGAGTTGCCCCCATGCCTCTGCTGAAAACACAGCAATTTATCAATAAAATTAAACCAGGCGAGGTTCCCGAGGTCTTGGGGGCTTGATCCGGAATCGAAAAATGATCTTCCAGGATGGCACAAAGTGCCGGATATGGATTTTCCGCGGCAAAAGATGAAAGCGGTTTTTTAGATATTTTATCCGCAGAGGGAAACAAATAAATTTGATGAATTTAACTCCAAGGGTGTCCGGTAAAGCATTGAGACGGACTCCCGCAAATCTCGCCAGATCAGGTGTTTGAAACTCAGCGAAATGCTCTGAAACAACAATGGAAGGCGGTTTCAGCTGTTACTTCGGAAGTTGATATAACCTTTCTTGTCTTACGGGTTGTCTCTTTCTTTGCCGGGATTGGTTGGCTGTTACTGGTTCCCTATTCTGCCAGTGAAAAAGCCATTCTGTTCAAAACACTGGTTGGTTTTTCCCTTTACAGCATTGTCTGTTACTTCGTTATCTTCTTCAGGCCTGTTTGGCTGAAAAAAGTCTATATTGCCTCATTTTTTTGTGACATCATTTTTCTCGCAAACCTGGTTTATTCTGAGCGAAGTTTTGAAAATAGTTTTTTTCTTGGTTTTTATCTTCTTGTCTGTCTCCATACAATTTATTTCGGTCTCAGGTTCGGTCTGCTTGCCGCGACCCTCTCTGCCTTTTTTTACCTCCTCAGTATCACATCACTTTTGGATTATATAAATTGGACTGATCTGGTCGTGCGTATTGCTTTTCTTTACTTCATCACGGTGCCTCTGGGGCTTTTATCGGAACAGGCGAAGCGTGACAAAAAAAAGGTGGATGATCTCCATGGGGAGCTTGTCCGCTCACAGGAAAACATCAAGCTGGTGCAGCAGAAATTGATCGAAATGGAAAAGCACTCCGCTCTTGGCCGGTTAACAGCTGATGTTGCCAGTGAGATGCGGAATTCTTTGATTTCCGTTGGCGAGTTAGCACAAAATTTTCAAAAAAATAGGGTGCTCGGCGCCGAGGGGCAAAAATCTGTTTCGCTAATAATCAATGAAATTGTCAGGAATGAAAAAATTTTAGCGGATGTACTTGCCTATTGCAACATGGCGGAAACAGAACTGAAGCGCGAGGATATCAGCAAACCGTTGCGTGCAGTCTCGCCCCGTTATCATGCACTATGCAAGGAACGTAATATTGCGGTGGAAGAATATTACGAGGCCGGGCTGCCCAGAGCAAAGATTGACAATGGGCAGATTCAACAAGCTCTGGACATGCTTGTCTGTAATGCTGTAGAGGCCATGCCGGAAGGTGGGGTTTTGTCCATGTCCACCGGCCACGCCTCAATTCATAATACTCCTTATTTGACGATTTCAATCAGGGATACTGGCAAAGGCATTGACCCGAATATTATCCAGTTCATTTTTGAACCATTATTTACAACCAAAAAGGGTGGGCTTGGGACAGGTCTTGGTCTGAGTATTCTCAAAAAAATCATGGAAGGGCATCGGGGTTTTGTTACGGTGGAAAATGACGTTGGCCACGGCGCGGAATTTTTTCTTAATTTCCCCTTTCAAAGCGAAGAACAGGACAAAATGACTCCCTGCTGGGAATATCTGGGATGCGGCATTGAGACGGAGCTTTCTCGCTGTTGCTCGGCGTATCCCCATTTTGGCAGAATCTGCTGGGCAACATCAGGACTAGTCAGCCAGAGCAGAATAACTGCAGTATGTGCAAGTAAAATTGAAACATGCCCGGCGTGTTCCTTTTATAAGACGGTTAACAACTGTCTCCCTCCTTGCAATAAATAGCGATAAGAAAATTTAATAGAATGGGACATCCTTGTTACATTTTTTTTAAGGTGCGACAATTTGCCTCATGTTATTTCGTGGAAATATGTGTTAATTTATAATCAATAGCTTAAAAAGATTTTCTGATGACAAGATGCACGACGAGTTTGTGCGGCTGAGCCAAGTTAATATGGGTTGGTGCCACTAAATAATCAGAGGGGAAAAACACAAGACACAGGGAGTTTGGGAGATATATATGGAAGAGGCCCGCATTTTGGCTGATGGTAGACTTGCAAAAAGGGTTTCCGCGCATGAGTTTGCCGATGATGCTGCACTGAGGATTGAAATTCGAGATCTGGCAATGGCTAGCATGGAAGTGAAACTTCTTGATATCAGTGAGACCGGTATGGGGATCAGAGCAGTGGGGGAGCTTGTTCTGGGTCAGATAATTAATGTCATTGCCAATGCTCAGGTGAAAATGCCCAAAAAGGCAGTAGTAATGTGGTCCCGTATGGGTATGGACGGTTGCCGGGCTGGCTTGAAATTTATCCGTGCCAGTTGAGAGCGCTGAATTGCTGATAGCCGATGGACAGGAGCTGCTTTCCTGTTGGTAAAATGAAGATTGCTTTTGCAGATGCCGAATAAGGATAGAAAAAAATGATGAGTGGCAGGAGTTGATGGTGATGCCCTTGCTGATCTCAGCAGACTTTGGTAAAGTCTATATGATTGAGCTAACTATCCATAATAATGGGTTTATAAATTTTTTTGCAGTGGTTGATGGTGTATGGTGAGGTTTATTGATTGTTAGGCTTGAGGTATTCAGGGTGAATACTGCGACAATTTGCCATATTCCATTTTTTGTAAAAAAAAACTAGCTTATCAAGCCGTATCAAAAAAAGTCAACTTAACGAGACGGAGGGACTCAGATGATTAAAAAAATGAAAGTATTTTCGCTGGGGTTGGGGCTGATTGGCATTGCCTTGATGGCCCCGCAATTTGTTGGTGCCAAGGCAACTGGACCTTGTGTTGACTGTCATACCATGCATAACAGTCAGGATGGGACCGATCTTTTTGATTCCCCCGGTGGTGCGCTTACCAATGGCGGCTGTATCGGTTGTCACACCGGGACAAATGCCTCAGGTGGCAATATTCCCTATGTTCTCTCTTCAGGGGCGCCTACCTATGGCACCAACACCCTTGCCGGCGGTAACTTTTTCTGGGTACTGACAGACGACACCACCGGTCATAACGTTGTCGGTTTGGATGGTACCAACGATACCTCTGATGTGACATTGGGTTTTGATCCTCCTGGTTTTAACCCTGATTTTGATGCCAATACCCAGGTCAATGGCGGCATTGCAGCATGGACCAATCAGTTGACCTGCGCCGGCACGAATGGCTGCCATGGCCAGCATGAAGTAGCTGGTGTGCCTGTTGATGATTTCACCGCCATATCAGGATCTCATCATGCTGATGATGCAGCCATTGACGGCGCGTCAACTGCCAAGAGTTTCCGTTTTCTCTACGGTATTATCGGTTATGAGGATACCGATTGGGAATTTGAAACTTCTGCCACCAATCATAATCAATATTATGGCTACGACAGAACAAATGATACCCCTCCCGCCGCTGGCACTGATGGAGCAAAAAGCATCAACTACCTCTGTGCGGAGTGCCATGGTAATTTCCACTCAGGTGCCGGAGACCTCGGTGCTGACACGGGTGACGACGCTGCTTCCGCCTGGATCAGGCATCCTACTGATTATGACATGAGTAATGCTGGTGGTGAATATCTGGCATACGGCGGTGATGGTACCTATCAGCCCCTGGTACCGGTTGCCACGGATCGTACGGCGGCACTTGCCGCCCCGGTAAGCAATGTCTTTGCAAACGCGGGTGATGCAATTGTGAACTGTATCTCCTGTCATCGTGCCCATGGTTCGCCATATGCCGATCTGCTGCGCTGGGATTATGATACCTGTGTATCAGCCGGCGGTGCTTCCGCTTGTGGTTGTTTTGTCTGTCATACCACTAAAGATGATGTTTGATGAACAACAGGTTGAATGTGTATTTATGTTAATTTAACGACAGTAAAGAATATCTTCATGAGATAAATTCCGGCCAGGAAACGATACCCCTTCCCTCCTAATCGTTTCCAGGCCGGAATTTTTTTTGTCCATGAAGGAGTAATTTTTACCTTTAACAAATTAATGAAGTAGGTGTTTGATTTATTTTGCATTTTCATCAATTAACTGTTGCATAATCTTTTTGTTCATGTCTTTTTGTTGTGTGATTGGGAAGGGAATTAAAGGGCCGCATAAAATGACTTTTTTTTATTAATTACATGTGGAATGTAACTGGTGATGCGAGGAGGGAGAAAATATAACGGCATTATCTTTGCCCTGTTTCTGATGCTTTTTTTCTGTGGCGCTATCGTTCAGGGAAAGCCGTTGTCCTTTACGGGCACCGGGACCTATCAGCATACAGAGGATGAAGGGAGTGAATCGCAGGTCAGCCAGAGCACCACGCTCGAGTTTGACCAGCCGCTGACTCCGGTGATGAGTATCGATGAAAGTGTCCGGTACACGACAACTTTCAGGGAGGGGCGTGAAACAGAGGCGATCACCCCGACTCTTGACTACCAGATTAATAACGACATCTTTTATTTTGACCTCTCCGGCGCGTGGAATAAACTGCGCAACTCCGAACGATCCGATTTGACCAGCAATAACTGGCAGGGCAGGTGGATCAGTAACTGGCAGAAGGAACTTTGGCCGCTGGTGCAGCTTAATTATGGAGCAAGCAGCACCAAAGATGATGAGAGTCCGAGCCGGATTGACACGGAGAGCACCTTCAGCGGTTTCAATATTGACTGGGATTTATTGCTCGCGAAAGTCTATTACAATATAGACCTCAATGAGACCGATAATTTTGTTGCCAGCAGTAATGATAAATCAACCAATCAACTCGCCCGGCTGACAACTGAAAAAACCTTCTGGCAGGATCGTTTAAATGTCAATTTCCTGGGGCAATATGCCAACAATACTCAGGATTTTGAAACGAAAATTGAGCCCGGCGGCACCGCCCTGGTTCCCATTCACAGCATAGAAAGTCGCGGTGGGCAGGCTCAACTTCCTAGACAACCTGATGATGATCCGAAATGGGATGATTTAACGAGTTTTCCGAACACCGTTATTCATCATGAACGTTATAATGTCGCCATTTTTCAATTATCCCCCCAACCGGTCAATGTATTATATGTTTACCCGAAAACCGATCTGGGAAACGATCTGTGGGAAACGGAGGGCGGGAATCTCAATCTCTTCCGCTGGACAGTTTATACCAGTCCCACAGGAGATGGAACCGACTGGGCTTTGCAGGGAACAGCGACATCCTCGATATACGACAGTACCCAGCAGCGCTTTGAAATTGAAATTCCTCAAGTAAAAGCTAAATATGTCATGCTGGTTGAAGACAGAATCCCCACTGACCATGATTTCACCATTGACCGCGTTGAAGCCAAGACCAGGGTTACCGGGGATCCGGGGCAGAAGATTACCCGCAACACTACGTATTACAGTTATTTGGGAGACACATCACTTCGTTTCCGTATTACCCCAGATCTCAACTGGATGTATAACCTCATTCTGGAAGACGGTGAAACCGCAGTTGGGGATGATATTAGCCGGACCTATAATTCAACAAGTCTCATATGGTCACCCGCCCTCACGTTTTCTTCAACCCTGAGCGCCAGCGAGTCGAAAGACCAGATAGGAGATGAAGATGAAGACCTGACTCGATTTTACTCGCTCAGTTTCTCATCTCTGCTGCTGCCTACCCTCGATATGAACTGGGGCGTTACCCGGAGCGACTCCTATGAAGAGGAGGTGAAAACAGACACCAGCTATAATTACAACATGTTTTTGACCGCATTGATATTTCCTGATTTGACCTCGAATCTTGATCTTGCTTACATCACCGATCGAGATGAAGAGACAGATGATACCTCCCAGGATTTTAATTCCACCTTGAAGTTTACCGCACGGCTTAATCCCGCCATGACGGTGGATCTGACAGAGAGATACAACACTTCAAACGCTGAAACCTCAACCTGGCTCGCCGCCAGTTTAATAGGCATAAGCTGGAGGCCTTCTGATATCCTTTCCATGCAGGTGGGGGCAGGCGAGGAGTGGGAAAGCGATGAATCTTCTGCTTTTACAAATTATCTCACCGTGACCGTTGCACCTACATACAAAACACAGTTGAACCTGAGTTATAACCGGAGTGAAAGCAGTGATGATTATAGCGCAAGTTACAACTGGACTATAAATCGGATTTTTTCAATGCATGCCTATTGTACCTATATTGAAGAGGATGAAACTGAATTTGCATTTGGAGGGCAGTTTGTCATTCGTTACTGATATTTGAATCGTAAATGATAAACGTTTAAATTTAATTTTCCAAGGGTTCTGTTCATGAAAAGAATAATATGTTCCATACTGACGTTGATGTGTTTTTCCTTGCTGGCCGGATGTTCGGGGAAAACGACAGTTTCTTTTATGAGAGAAGATGTGACACTTGACTTTGTCAACAGAATCGCTGTTCTTCCTCTGGAAAATAATACGGAACAGAAATATGCCGCTGAGCTGGCAAGGGACGTGATCAATACCGAGATTCTGGCCATGAATATCTTCGATGTCGTGGATAAAGGGATTGTTGACAGTGTTTTGCATGAAGAAGCCATCGACCCGGGATCTCCTGTGAGCCAGCTTATGCTCAGCAGACTTGGACAGCGCCTCAATGTGCAGTCTATTATGATTGGTTCTGTCGATATGGCAGGAGATAAACGGATTGGTTCAGTGATTGTTCCTGAAATGAGCCTGACCTTGCGGCTTATTGAGATAAAGTCTGGTATTGTATTATGGCAGGGCAGCGGTCATTATGCGGGAGATTCCATTGTGGGACGACTCTTTGGTATAACCCCTGATGATGCTTACAAGGTTACCGTTAAACTTACCAAGGAGCTTCTCTCTACTATTCCTGAGAGGCAGAATGTCCCTGTACCGGCAGCAGCAGCCGCTGAACCCGTGGCTGTTAAACCTGTGGTTGTTAAACCGGTAACTGTTACGACTGATGCCGTTAAACCGCCAATTGCTGAAAAGTCTGCTCCCGCTGAACCTGTTGTGGAGGCTGAACCGTCCCCTGCTGAACCAGCCGCCGCCGAGGGTGAACCGGCAGTCTCTGAAGAGGCTGCTCCTGTTGAACCTGCCGTGGGAGGAGAAACAGTGACCACTGAGCCTGGGGCAGTAGGGGTTGAGCCAGCACCTGCTGAGCCGGTTGTCATCGAAAATGAACCGCCTGTTGTGGAGCCAGTACCTGTTGACCCGGCGACTGTTGGGCCTTAAAAAAAATGAGATTGAGAGAGGTATCGTGATATAATATTTGCTGATGCCTCGTAACCAGTGAGTAAATTTTATTGCGAGTTGCAGAAAAATTATAGTTTTTTTGATTATTATGAAAAGGTTCCTCATTATAGCACTTCTGGTGATGGCCACCCTGATTGCCTCATATGCTCAGGCGGTTACCGTGGCTGTTTTCCCGGTGGAAGACCTCAGTGAGGGACGTAATGGCGTTAATTTTACTCTCACTGATTTTTTACAGCAGAACTTGCAGGAAAAAGGGATTGAAGTAATTCCTACGGATAGGATTATCTCGTTTATGTCCAGGAATCGCATCAGATGGCTTGGTTTTCTTGGCACAAGTCATATTTATCAAGTCCGGGATGATCTTGGTGCAGACTTTATTCTTTTCGGGACAGTCAGCCAGCGGCAGGAATTACCACTGGCAGCATTCGGGATGGTTCTTACTCTGGTACGGGCCAGTGATGCGCGTACCGTCTGGACCGAGGTCGGTGGAATGAGCAAAGCTGACATCTCTAATTTTCTTGCTATCGATGAACCCGAAAGCATCGATGATTTGTTTCCCGTCCTTGCCCAGCACCTTCTGAGCAGCTGGCCTGATGTACTGGAAGTTACAGGACAAAACCCATGCATCGTTGTTGAAACCTCACATCTTTCTTCCCAACATGTCAAACCGGGCGATGAGGTGAGCTGTTCGGTTAAGATTAGACCGCCGGCAGGGGTTGAGACGATCACGCAAGTGTTGCTTAAGGTTGGCGAAGATAATTATCTCGACATGGTGGAGATATCCCCAAACTCTTATACTGTTATGTGGTCTGCTCCTGACGCTGAAGGATTTCAGCCCGTCAGTCTCGTTTTAAAATGTCAATCAGGTAAAACTTTTATTTACTTTGTCGGGAATTATCAGATTGATACGCATTCTCCGAAGTTGAGTTTGAAAGTCGCCGGTAAACAGGTGAACAATTTCATAGCATTTAACGACAGGTTGCCTATTACCCCTATATGGCAGGATCCTGAGCCGCTTTCCCATTGGTCCCTGTTTATACAAAATATGGGGGGGCAGGTCATGGCAGGTACTGAGAATAAAGGTTCATTACCAAAGCGTTTTGTTTGGAAAGGACAACGCCCGGATGGCCATAAGGCTGAAGACGGCATCTACGAAATTGTCTTAACGGTCTGGGACAGGGCCAATAATTCCACTGTATCGACACAAACGGTGTTTTTAAAGAGCAATCCGCCGGTTCCGGTGATAAACGCAGCTGTAGGTAATGACAATCTCATCGTGACCATGGATACTGAGGATGAAATTCCCGTGGATTACTGGAGTGCCGAAATTTTGTATTCGGATGGTGAAGTCTTGCTGCAGAGTCAGGGAGCTGATCTGCCGGTGGACATCCTTATCCCATTTCCCTCACCCTCGGATTCAAGAAAACTTGAAGCTATTGTCTGTATGAAGGATGTACTGGGCAACAAGGTGCAGAAAAAAATCGATAACCTTATGCAATTAGTTAATATTGAGGAAGAACAACCTGAACCGCCGAAGCAGCAAGAATGGGTTCCTGAATTTTAACCGGCAGACCGCTTAGGAGCCGCTACGAAACAGCCGCTTCATTTTTAAGTATTTCGTTACGGCTCCTTCTGCCGTCTCTGACAACTGGGAAGACGATATTAATTTATTACAACGGCTTATTATGAATTTTGCGCAATTCAGATATTTCTCCATATTTTTTCTTATCGCCCTTCTTTTGGGTGTCAGTTCCTGTACTTCATCCAGGCCGTCTCTCGAAAAAAAAAATGCTTATGAAGGTCAAAGTATCTGTTCAGTGGCTCTGTTGCCCTTTATTAACGGCAGCCGTTTTGAACAGGGAAATCTGATCATGCAACGTATTTTTGCTGCGGAGTTGTCCCGCATTGCCGGTATTGAAGTTGCTTCTGAAGGGGACGTTCAGAATATTTATCAGGAACTGCGTATTTATCCAAATCAACTTCCCGGCATCGAGCAAATCAGAGTGCTGGGCAGCCGGCTTGATGTACAGCTTGTGATCAGCGGCAGAATAACGGAAATGGAAGAAAAAATGGGGGATAACTATGTGAATCCTGTTTTGCATGTGACATTGCAGGTTTATGATGCCAAAAGCGGCAAAACGATGTGGGCTACCTATCACGGGCGGGAAGGTGCGGATTATCGTAAGGTTATGCATTTTGGGCTTGTTAATACCGTGACTCAACTCAGTCGGATCATGTCTGATGAGATAATCGAAGAATGGTTCGCCGAAGGAATGAAGCAATGCGGAAAATAGGATTTATATGCGGGGTTGTTTTTTTCTGGATGTTGATCATTGCCGGAGACGGACATGCGTGGCCATGGGGAGCGGAGAAACTTGTAACGATAAATAACAGCAGTTTCACGACTGACGATTTTAAAAACTGGTGGATAAATTGGAAAGAAAAGGACACACAACTCCCTGAATCACCGGATCCTTTTATTGATTGGCATTTGCTGGTTCAGGAAGCTGAAAAAATGGAGCTTTATAATGAGCCGGAATACCGCCATAAGATAGATATCTTCCTGAAAGCACGCACATTGCTTCTCTATAAGGGTGATAAGATTAATTCTCGGGTTAAAATTACAGATAAGGAACTGAAAGATCGTTACGAGGAAAAATATCTGCCCCGTCTGCAGCTGCAGATTCTCTATTTTAATGACGAAGGGATGGCGAAAAAATCTTATGAACAGATAAAGGAAGGAAACCTGGATTTCGCGAAGTTTGCCGCTGAGGCGAGAGGCATTGACAAGAATTCCGTTTATTATGATGAAAAATGGTTGAGGACCAATCAGCTTCAGCAGGAGTGGCGTCCAGCAGTTGATGGTTTGGCACCTGGGGCGATGTCCGAACCTTTTAAATGGAGTAAAGGTTTTGTTATCATTCGTCTCATGGCCCAGAAAGGGTATGATGCTGAGGATTTTGAGTCGTTGAAACCAATGATCACCAACGAGGTCCGGGAGAGAAAGGAACAGGAACTTACTGTCGCGCTTGTCGAGCAGTTGAAAAAGAAATATCAGGTTAAAATAAACCAACAGGTTTTTGACGCTCTGAATCTCGATTCCTCTAATGAAGGACTCCTTGATAAGACTCTCATTACCATGGACAATGGAAGCTATACGGTGAGGGTTTTTCTGGATCTCGTCAACAAGGAGCTGCAATTCCGTAAACAGTATGGCTTTGATGTTGAAACGGGAGACAAGCAGAAAAAGCGGCTGCTCGATGGAGTGCTTGCCCAGACTCTTACCACAAGAGGAGCCCTGGATGAGCATTATGAGGATAAAGAACCCTTAAAACCTCTTTACCTTTTTTACACTCAGCACCGCCTGATAAAGGAACTTGAAAAACGACTTTTTAAACCCCAGGTTCAGGTCAGTGAGCAGGATATCGAAAAGTATTATCAGGAACATCTGGATCGCTTCTCTCAACCCGAGATGGTCTCCATAGCCGTGGTGGAGGATGAGGAGAATCTCATTAACAAGATGTATGAGGAAATGAAAAGAGGAGTTGATCTTTTAGAGGTGGCGGCCCGCTATTATTCCGGAGAGGTGCCTGTACAGAACATGCAATTCAAATATCTTGATCCTATTGTTCAGAAGGTTATTGATAATCTGGTGATTGGAGAATCGAGTAGTCCATTTGTTGTAAAGGGTCATTATACAATTATAAAATTGATAAAACGTACTCCAGCCACCCCCATGCCCTTTGACCATGTACACGATAAGGTTGCCGCCCTGGTTGATGAGGAAAAATTTACCAAGGTGCGCAATGAGTATCTTGCCGCTTTGAAGAAGAAATCGGTTATTGAAATAAACAACAGCGCCTGGGAGAAAATTAAAAAGGAGCTCGGTGATCTACATGTCGGGAAATAAAATCAAGTTATTTTTTGGACTTGCGTTCATCCTTAGTTTGCTTGTTTCCTGCGTCAGCAGTCAGCCGGTTCGCCAGCCGCGAAAAAGCTGTGTGGAATGTCACGCCGACATGGCTGCCGCATTCAAACAGGGAGTCGTTCACAAACCTGTGCAAGAAGACAATTGTGAGGCTTGTCATCTTCATCATGGAATGATTGGCGGGACATATCTTCGGCAGAATCCCCCTGAACAGTGTTTTGTATGTCATCAGCAGATTCAAGAGGAAAGCAAGAAGAAGTCCGTGCATAAGCCTGCAGCCGATGGACTTTGTCTGTCCTGCCACGAGGTACATAACAGCACGAATAATGGTCTGCTGAAATCCCCCAGCCCTGAGATTTGCTTTACCTGTCATGATAGAAAGCAATTTTTGCGGGCTAATGTACATGCCCCGGTTAAAACGGGATGCGGCAGCTGTCATGTAAACCATGGATCAGATGTGAAATCCCTTCTCAAACTTGACGAAGACAGTCTTTGCCTTTCCTGCCATAAGAATAATGAGGCTGCTTTTCGTAAAAGCCACCGGGATTTCCCGGTGCAGGGAAAGTGCGTTCTCTGCCATAGCCCGCACAGTTCCGATGGTCCTCATTTATTAAAGTTCGTTGTACATAAGCCGGTTATGGAGGGGAATTGCGCCGGTTGCCATCTGATTGGCGATAATGGGAAACTGCAGATTAAAGGCGATGCCAATGCCGGCTGTTTAACCTGTCATCCGCGCAGCAACATGAAAATGACCAGCCTGCATAAGCCTTACACCGAGGGGCTCTGCCTGAAGTGTCACGCTTCTCATGCCAGTGATAACAAGTATATGCTCGCAGTGCCACCGGAAAAGGTTTGCGTAACTTGCCATGCCGGTGCAGACAAGACCAAGATCAAAAGCAGCCATGACCCATACAGCAAGGGGCAGTGTCTTTCCTGTCATATGGGACACAGTTCACAACAGGTGGCGCTGCTGGCCCACGAGTCTTCGAAGATTTGTTATAAATGCCATGAGAAGAAACTTTACAGTGAAGGCACCGTTTCCCATTCGCCGGCTGCGGAGAGCAAATGTCTGAGCTGTCACAATCCCCATGAAGCCGGTGAGACAAAATTACTTGTCAAGAGTGAGAAGGAGATATGCCTTTCCTGTCATGAAAAGAGTGCCAGAGAGATGGGCAGCTTCAGTCTCCATACCCCTTTTGCCACAGGGGAATGCAGTCGTTGCCATGAACCTCACCAGGGCGAAAGAAAGTATCTGCTAAAAGAAAGTGAGGCTGGGGGTAAGCTTTGTCTTTCCTGCCATAAGGTTCTGGAAAACCTAAAAGAAAATTTCATCCCCCATGCACCTTTTGCTAAAAAAGAATGTGAGAAATGCCATTCCCCTCATGCCGGAGATTATGCCTACAACTTGAAAGAAAATCCAGGGAAGCAGTGTCTTAGCTGCCACGGGGGTATGGAAAAAGTGATCACCGATTCTCCGGTGGTTCATGGGCCGGTGAAAGACCTGAATTGCGCCGCCTGCCACATGGCACACGGTTCCGCCAACCCGAAAAATATTGCCAAAAAACAGCCGGCCCTTTGTCTTGGTTGCCATCAGCAGATATCAACCTATTGGCAGGATGGTTTTGCTCATGAGCCGGCGACTAAGGATTGCTCGTTATGTCATGATCCCCACGCCTCAATCAATAAGGGAATCGTGCATGAAAAAGGTGGTTTGCTCTGCGCCCGCTGCCATAAGCTCAACGAAACACGGTTTACCGCCGTGCATCAAGGAATTCATCCGGGAAATGATTCCTGCCTGAAATGTCATGATCCTCATGGTGGGCCGACAAAAGGATTACTCTTCCCGGTAAGTCATAAGCCTTTTGCTGAAGGCAAATGCAGTCCGTGTCATCCTGGGGAGGGCAGAAAATAATGTTCAATTATTATCGAATCTTTTTTATTTCCTGGCTTGCCATAGTTTTGCCCATAGCCGCGTTGGCAGATACAGTCTGTTTTGATTGCCACAAAAAAGAGGCGTTCAGCGGCAAGGTTGTGCATCAACCGCTTGCCAATGGTCAATGCAGCGCTTGCCATAATCCGCATGTGGCACATTTCAAGGGTTTGCTGGAACAGGAAGGCTCAGCCCTTTGTTTTTCATGTCATGCTAAGGAGCAGGTAGCCTTTAAACAGGGGATGGTCCATCAGCCTGTGCGTAGCGGGCAATGTCTTGTCTGCCATGTGGCCCATGCCAGCTCCAGAGAAGGGCTGCTTAAAGATCCGTTAAGCGCAGCCTGTTTCGGTTGTCATACAAAACTGCCCGCCAAATTTCAATATACCCACACACCTTATGCCCAGGGTCAATGTTATTCCTGCCACCTGCCTCATCAGTCAGTTTTTGGCCAATTGCTTAAGGATGAACCTGACAAAGTCTGTCTGTCCTGTCATAAATCCCAAGACCTGCAGAAGGGCCATCTGAATTATCCCGGAACCTTACGCGATTGTCTTTCGTGTCATAACCCACACGGCAGCAGCAGGAAGGGCATTGTCCGTGATGTCCTCCACGCGCCTTTTGCCCAAGGTTGCAAAGAATGCCATGATAAGGGAGAAATCCAAGGCAGCACTCAGAGTTGTCTCAGATGTCATGAAGCAGTTGCCACCGGGATGTTTACCCGTCATAGCCATTTAACGGGCAAGGGAGAAAACAAATGTGTGTCCTGTCATTCACCCCATGCCGGCAATGAAAAGAATTTATTAAAAGGGAGCCAGTTGCAGGTCTGTCGAGGCTGTCATACTGACACCATTGCCCGTTATGAAAATAAACTTTACAGGCATCCGAAGGCGAAAGAAGGATCATGCACCAATTGTCACGAGGTGCATGGGTCCAACAGAATCGCCATGCTGAGGGCTGACGGCAATGCTATCTGTACCCGATGCCATGAGACCCAGGGCAAATTTACGCACCCGGTTGGAGAAAAGGTGGTGGATGTGAGAACCGGTCTGATGGTGACGTGTATCACCTGTCATCTGCCCATGGGGTCTGATTTTAAATATGAGTTGATATACAGTGGTTCGAAAGATTTGTGTATTCAGTGCCACAAGAGATATTGATGGGAATATCGATTCAGCCCTTTCGATTACAGAATGTCGATTAGTGAAGGAGTCTCTATGAAGTACGTGAAAAATATGTTGAGCCAGTCAGCATTGCTGGCAGTCTCAATTTTTATGGTCGCGACAACTTCTATGGCTGCCGAACCTTGGGCCTGGAAGGCAACCCTTGACGGAACAGGGTCCGGCCGAGTCATTGATATGCCGACTGCCCTGTATATAGATGCCGAGCGGCAACGCTATTATGTGGTTGACAGCGGCGGAAACAGATTGGTTTCTTTTTCCAAAGAAGGGAATTTTCTTCTTGCCTTTACCGCGGAAGAAAAGCTTCAGATTCCCTATGATATGATTCGGGATAACGCCGATGTCATATGGGTGGTGGAGAGAGGGCGCAATAGTCTGACAAGCATTAACATCAAGGCAAAAGAAATTCTACCGCACATCATCAAGGATGGCCAGAAGGCACTTGTCCCGGATCGCCTTGACTATAAGGATGGCATTATTTATGTCCTGGATAAACAAACCGGACAAATTGCTTTACTGGGCAGCGACCTGACGGTGAAGAACTGGATATCATGTGCGGAGTGTCCCTCGGGTATCGTTGATTTTAAACTCACAAATGATGGTATCTGGGCCTTGGATCAACTTGATAAGAAAGTGGTCCAATTGGGCGCTGATGGAAAATTGATCCGACAATTTGATATCGGCCAGAAGGTGGAGTTCCCTGTTTCTCTGGCAATCGGTCCTGCAGGCTACGTTTATGTACTTGACCGCCATGCGGCAGATATTGATGTTTTTGACGCACAGGGAAGCTTTAAATATACCTTTCTTACCAAGGGCTGGCAGCGAGGTGCGCTTTATTACCCGATCGAGATATTATTTGACCCTTGGGGAGGCCTTTGTGTTGTAGAAGAGGGCAATGGTCGGGTAGAAGTATTTGGCCGTTAAAAAGGGGTGACCATGAAGACAACAAAAGGTCTCAAGGAACTGGTTGCGTTGCCTTTGATCCTGTTTCCACTTGTGTGTGATGCCAAGGTTACGGGACAATGCGGCAATTGCCATACCATGCACAACAGCCAGGGGGGCGGAGCTGTTGCGCGTGTGCTGGATATGGCAGATGGCTCTATGGATTTATCATCTACTCCCAATGAAGGCTTGCTCAATACCAACTGTATCGGCTGTCATCAGGGGAATAATGGCATTGGAACCCGTACAACACCATATGTACTGCAGACCAGCCCTCCGGCATACAGCACCACCGGCACGGAGGGTACCACCACCACTCTTGCCGGCGGCAATTTCTACTGGGTGAGCAGCGGACTTGAGGCAACCGGCCATAATGTCCAAGGTATCACCATCGCAGACACTCGACTCGGCAATACCCCTCCCGGGGGAGATGCTTTAGCTTCACAACTCACCTGCGCCGGAACCAACGGGTGTCATGGCGACCGGGCGGTAAGCAGTGAAATCAAGTCCATGCTGAAATCTCATCATGCCAATGATATGACCAAGTGGAAGGATGGTTCGACATTGGCGAAAAGTTATCGCTTTCTTTACTCCGTACAGGGCTGGGAAGATCTGCAATATGAGTATCGTCCTGCAAGCAACCGCCATAACAAATATTACGGCATTGACAGAACCTCGGAGGATGATGCTGACGGAACCATCAGCAGTCTCTGTGCCAAATGTCATGGGGACTTTCATCAGGGGACAGGCAATATCGTTTCAACTTCAGGCACTTTTGGCAGTGGTGTCTGGCTGAGGCATCCCACCGATTTTGACATGGGCAGGGCCTCTTCGACGGATGAATATACCACCTATAACGGTGGCACAGGTTCCAGTAACGCCTATAGCGTGATCTCACCGGTTGCCACGGCAAATAAACTGGGGGTAATAAACAGCACTGTTTATACCGAGACTGATGATGCCATTGTCATGTGCCTTTCCTGCCATCGAGCCCATGGTACGCCCTATCAGGGTATTTTACGGTGGGATTACAAATCGTGGCCTGGCGCAGGATATAACGGTTGTGCTGTTTGTCATACTACCAAGGATTGATGCTATCGCAAAAAAAAGTCCGGGCACCAGATTCTCTGGGGTAAATCATAGGGAATCGTCACGGCTGGGAGCGAGCGGCTTTTCACCCTCAGGGGTATAAAGGCGAGGCCGTTATAGGCTGGCAGGTTGTTTCCCGATTAATAAATAACCAGGTTTATTCATTATGAAAGCTCGATTGAGTGGATTGCATACTATCTCGAATTTGCTTGTTCTGTTCTGGGGGATTTTTTTTCTTGCCGGGTGTCAGCAGGGTGGAACGGTTGGTGGCGATTCTTTGTCGGGCGCGGCTCTTCAGGAAAGCAGCGGGGATGCAAGGCTATCCGTTTTCTTGCGGTTGAAAGAGCCTGAGGGTCCTAATCTGTGGATGAAAATCAGTAATCTTGAGGTTGGGTCACACAATACTTGGTTTCCTCTCAGGGCAGCCAGGGCGGAAATTCAGCGCCAGGATGTGCGCTCCAACGGGCAGATTCTCGCCGGCCGAGGAGGGGTCCCGGCAGGACAATATCAGAGTATCAGATTTACAGTTGAAAAGGCAGCCCTTGATCGTGATGGGGAAATGATTTTTCTGTCGGTGGATAACCCGGTTGTTGAAATCGATTTTCCCGCAGAACTTAACCTTGCGAAAGGGGACAGTACATCTCTTTTCCTGACATGGGATACTGCCGGTTCCATGCAGGGAGCCGCCATAATCAGACCTAAAATGACTGTTTCCCCGCAGAGTATTCCCCTTGTGACTGATCTGGCCTATGTCTCCTGTCCGGCACTTGATACCATTTACATTGTCAGAACTGATTTGAACATGGTATGCGGGTCCGTGGGTATCAGCGGTAACCCGACCACCTTGGTTGCAAACTTGGTAGGAAATCGACTCTTCGTTCTTACCCCCAAGGACTCTGCCGTGAAGATTTTTGAGCTGACCTCCAATCGACTGATCGATCAAATCAGGATACCTCTTTCGGTAAAATCAACCTATATGACGGTTAGTGCGGATGGGAAAAAAGCCTTTCTGCTTGATGAAATGGGCAATAATCTGCTCCGGCTCGATTTGCAAACCGGTACTGTTGACGGGCAGATCCGCATTGGTTCACGGCCCAAATATATGCTCTACCTTGAGGAGCAGAATCTTCTTGCGATTTCCTGTGCATATGCCCAGAAGATATATTTCCTGGATGCTACTTCTTTGACGATCGTCAATACGGTTGATACAGGTGGAACACCAGATGGTCTGCTGGAGCGGGATAATTATCTCTATGTGGCAGAAAGTTCCAGTAATTCCGTATCGGTTTTTGAACTTCCCGGGGGCAGTAACAAGTTTCGGGTTAATGTGGGCATCAAACCGAGGAGGCTTGTTTTCGGCAACAGTCATATTTATATCTCGAACTACGGATCAGGTAATGTTTCAATGCTGAAGCCCGGTCAGCTCAATGCCTCCCGGGGTATCCAGGTAGGGGGAATGCCATTTGAGATGGATGTCTCCCTCGCTCGTCAGTGGCTTTATGTTGGAGATGAGCAGAAGGGGGGAGTTGCTGTGATTGACCTTTCGTCAAATAAAGTGGCTGGCTGGATAGAACTCGGTGCGGCACCGAACTCATTTATCGTAGTTAACTAACCGGCAGCTCTACCGTCACGGTTGTGTGGTCATTTAGCTGGCTTTCCAGATAGATTTCGCCATGGTGTTGGGCAATAAGTTCGCGGCTCACTGTTAGCCCCATGCCAATTCCCTCTGATGTCGATTTTGTTGAAAACGAAGGTTCAAAAACCTTTTTTAAATTCTCAGCCGATATGCCGATGCCAAAATCGGTAAAGATCAGGCGGATCATCTTTTTCCCGTTTTTTTCAATTTCATTGGTGCTGATCTTGATTAGCTTATTTTCATCCTTTTGCGGATAGCGCTCGTTGAGTGCTCGCCGGGCATTGTTAAGTATATTGAGAAAAACCTGCTGCATCTGGCGCCCGTTGGTTCTGTAAGGCATGGGGGAATTGAAATTTGTTTCAACTGTGGCCCCGTCGATTCTGAAATAGTGGCTCATGAGGTTGAGTGAATTCTGCAAAACATCTTCAATCGGTGCCAGTTCTTTTGATTGCGCATCATCCTGCCCATAGGCAAGCAGATTTTTGGCAAGTCCTGCTATTTTTTCTCCCTCCACAATAATTTTCTTGAAAAGTTTGTCCCGTTCAACTTCAAAGTCAGGATCACAAGCGGCATCAGCCAGGACCTGGGCATAATTAATGATCCCGTTGCTGAGATTGCTGACTTCATGGGCAACTCCTGTGGACAGCTCTCCAAGTATGGCCAGGTGTGAAACACGAACCATCTCCGCCTTTTTATTTATTTCGGCAGCAAGTCCTTGTTTCAGTTCATCTATTTTTGTCTGCTCTTCAGAAAGATCAATCCCCAGGCAAAGTATTTGATACGATTCACTGTTTCCCTCCTCGGGATATTTGATGAAGCTACAATGAATGTGAGGAGAAGGCCTTTGCTCTTTTGTCGCCAGTGACATCTGGAAAGTTTGGCATGTGCTTGCGGGGGGGGCAAGCAATTGGGCGTCGGAAAATTCGGAGTCAGCTTGATTGGGCGGCATAATGAAAAAATCACGCCATTGCCGTCCAATCAATTCTGCAGGGGTGAAGCCTGATTTTTCGGCAATATTACTACTGATATCAATAATTTTGCCATCACGGGAAATTACAGCGAAAAATCCTTTCAGAGAAGTGACAAGTTCGAAAATGGTTTGACGATAGTTTTGCAGTTGCATCTGTAAATCACTGCGTTGTTCCAGCAGGCTGGCTATGGTAACGGTCAGGCTGGTTAATTCTTTGGATGGACTGTTTACATCAATACTGGTGTTCAAGCCCGAAGCCGCTTCACTACTTTTGCTGACAAGTTGCAGCAAAGGTACGATCAGTTGACGATGAAAAAGGGTCAGCACTGTCACCAGCAAAAAGACGACAAAGGTAGATGAACCGATGATAATATTCTGAAACCCCAGCAACTTCTTTTTGGAGTGATTTACCAGTACCCGGTCGAAGAGGATAAGTCTTTCTCCCAGGGTGCGCATTTCACTGTTTAGGTTGCGTTTGTTTTCCATTTCTCCTCCGCCTGATTCAATTTTTCGCAGCAGGAGGATGATGCCGGGCAGATCAATACTGTTCAAAAAAGGCAGTTTGTATTCATCTCCGATGTTTTTTTCGCTTAGAATGGACGTCAGATTGCTGTTAAGTTTTTCCATTTCCGTTGAAATACCGGATAGTTTCGATTGCTGACCATCCAGAAGGGCCTCGGACACATGTTCGCGGATGATGGAAAATTGAAAAATGAGACTTTCGGTCCGTGAGATAATGGCTTCATGTTCGTTATAGAGCTGGTATTGACGGACTCCCTGGCTGAGCAAGATTACCAAGGCGGCGAAGACCGCAAGGTAAATAGTGTATATCGTTGATTTGAGAGGAAGTGTCATTGGCAGCCTTGAGATGGCAGGGGAGATTTTGGCCTCCCCTGCCTTTAATAATTAACGGTATGAGGGAACGGGGTTTATTTGGAATCCCCCTGCCACGTATAAAGAATGGGCAAACGATACAGTACGGCCCGGTAAACCACAATGTAGGTGGCATAAACGGTTATTGCGATAACAAACTCGCGCCAGTGGGGAATCTCCTGATAAAGCTGCCAGTTAAAGGTTATCAGGACTGTATTTAATCTGTTTAACGCAATGCCGAATACTGCGATAAAGGCGGCGAAACGTGCAAGTCCGGCCCTGTTCGTGCGGATGGCCATGGTAAACAAGACCAGGGGCAGGATGACACACGCTGTCATTTCAAAAATATACAATTGTCCCCAGCCTGTAAGGAGATATCCCCACTCATTATCATGGGCAAGCGCAACCAATTTGATGACAAGGTAGGTGATGAGGGCCATAGAACAACCCTTGGCTATCCCCAGGGTAATCCGGTCGAGATTCTTGGAAAAATTAGCATCGCATCGCCATTGCAGGAACCATTTGCTGAGGGTGCTGACCACAATCAGCATGGATAGGCCGCCGAATATGGAAGAGCAGAAAAAGTGAAACCATTGGAAGGCCGCCGAAAACCAGAGGGGATGAACCTTGCCGGGCGCGTAGGTAAAGAGTGCACCCAAAGCTCCCTGATGCAGGGTGGAAAGAATGATTCCAGCAATGGTCAGTCCCAAAACGATACTTTTGATGAATTTTTTCGGTTTCACCCATCCCATTAACTCGCTGGTAGCAGGCACCAATTCAGCAATCTGCACCGAAAGATAGGTGGCAACATGCCAGGCTACCAGGAAGAGGACGGCTGCTGGCCCGAGT
Source organism: Desulfobulbaceae bacterium (assembly GCA_023230525.1). Taxonomy (GTDB): domain Bacteria; phylum Desulfobacterota; class Desulfobulbia; order Desulfobulbales; family SURF-16; genus SURF-16. The sequence continues at coordinate 10,447 of JALNXE010000033.1, read as the reverse complement.
GAGACAAACATTGGGTAAACAAGGCGCCAGGGCTGCCCGAGGTCGACCTCAAGAAATACTACCGCAAAAAAGTAGCCAAGCAGTCCGTTTAACAGGCCGAGACGCTCAATTGGTTTGAAATCCTTTCTGCCGAAAAGTTCTACCGTGGTTCCCATCATAAATCCGGATGCTGATAAGGGAACCATAACAAACAGACCCCAGCCCAGAAAGAGCCCCCATGGATAATCATAGGAACTGTGTGTAGCCCAGCCGAGGCCGAAAATGAAACGTCCAACAAGTATAGGAATGCCGACTGCATAAATGATGGCAAGTATCCAGTTGAAAGGATTTCGGAAAAGTTGCTTCATGTATTCCTGCGGAGTTAATCCGAGAAACAGTTTGTCTTTCCATGACCAAGGATTGTTGGTGTTTGGTTTTATGAGCGTATCGATGGGCTGGAAGCCTTCAGCTATTAATTTTTTCATTTTTTCCTCCTGTTACGCCTTGGGCGACTCTTCTTTATTTGCCTGCTTCCTGGTGGACAGGAGATGAAAGCCGGTGAACAATGCGGGCCAGATACAGAGAACCATCGGGACAATGGCAAGAAAATCCTTGACGTAGCTGATAATTGGTTCCTTGCCGAGGTGCATGTCAAAGCCGATTTTATCAAATGGCACATCAGAGAGATACATCCACGATGTGCCGCCTACTTCACGTTCACCATACAGGTGCTCAACGTATTTCCCCGGGTTCCCTCCAATTTTTTCATGGGCAAGAGCTATGAGGTCTTTACGTTTACCGAAGGTCATGACCCCTTGCGGGCAGGATTCAACGCATGCTGGGGGGCGCCCGAATTTAAGGCGGGTGTCATAGCACATGATGCATTTCTTAACAACCGGGTTGATGGCGCTGGAATAACTGTAGGCGGGAACATAAAAAGGGCAGGCAATCATGCAGGTACGGCAACCGACACATACTTTGGGGTTGTAAATAACCGCCCCTTCAGGAGTTTTTGTATAGGCATTAACAAAACAGGAGGTCAGGCAAGCAGGTTCATTGCAGTGATTACATTGAAATTTTCTAAAAAGAGGGTGTTCACGTCCTTCAACATTGTAGCGGTTTACCACAGTGTAAGCCTTTTCAGTCGTACGGCGGGGTAGGCCCCCGTGGCGATGTTCATCAAACACGCTTAAGTCATCAAATGGTTTATCTGGTTCGGGCAGGCCTTGTTCCTTGTTGCATGCTGCTTCACATGTGCGGCACCCGACACATTTGGTCAAATCCACCAGAACTCCCATGCTGTCCGGATAGCCACCAAAATCACCACCGGCAGCTGAAGCTTTTTTGGCTTTACCGGCGGCAGCGGCAGTAGCGATTCCTCCTGCCAGACTACCCTTGATAAAATTTCTCCTGTTCATTTTTTTCATATTTTCACCTATGGATTCGTCTCAATTTCACTTTATTAATGATGACCAGTATCCTTGCGCGGTTTTGGCGCGTATTGTCCCGTGTTGTAAAATTTTTCACCCTTTTCGGTCATGGCGTGACAATCCTGGCAACCAACTGGTCCTCCAGATTCTTGGTGACAACCCATGCAGTTCTGGTGAAAAGCAGCTTTGAGTCCTGGTTTCACTTTGTGATGAAGAAGTGGATTTTTTTCGCTTATTGCCAGATTGGCAGAGGAGAACGGTTCCATAAGATGACAACTGCTGCATGCCGGTGAATCAGCTTCGGGGCTGTTTTTGTGGCAAGGGATGCACGTCGGATCTTTAGGTGGAGTACCTGCTGTGTGGTGGTGGCATAAAGAGCAATCGTTTGCAACTGCCTCAATATGCATGTCATGATCAAAGCTGACCCCTTCATATAGGTTAGCAAGGCTGCTTAGCTCAAAGACCTCTCCATTAGCACTAAATGGCAATCCCAATGGTACTGCCATAGCGATTAATGCAGCTAGGCCAACTTGTTTTCCTGTTTTCAAACCCATTTCCTTTCTCCTTTTGAGAATGAATGAAAAAGTCAGGCTCTTGAAAAAATCGCCCCCGAATTTTGAATGTGGCTTACGCCTGCAATACTGCTTGGAATAACCCTTTAGCATAAATGGTGCCAAGATGATGCGAGGTTATTGTCGGGTAAAATGGAATGGGGCGGGATGAAGGAGAAAAATAAAAAAAATGAATAGCTGTTCAATATGGGAGGGGAAATGCTACATACATGTGTGGCAGAAAGTGTTGCGTGCCACACATGTGTAGCTACATATGTGTGGCACTATGTTGGAAGTGTTCGCTGTTGTCTGCCGCGCAACATTTCTTCATTCTGCCTGCTGATCTCATTTGATTTTAGAATGATATTAACTTCTTCTGCATCAATAGTTTCTGACAAAAGCAGTGTCTCGGCAAGTTTGTGGAGAAAACCAATTTTGCCTTCAAGAATAATCATGGTTTCCTGGTAGCAATCTTCTATGATTTTGTTGATTTCCATATCAATGGCCCGTGCGGTCTCTTCACTGTAAGAGCGTTTAACCGTGCCGGTCTGGAGAAAACTCTGGTCAGCCACAACATAAGCGCGGGGTCCAAGCAGATCACTCATACCCCACTCGCAAATCATCTTGGTGGCAATTTCTGTTGCGGATTGAAGATCACTGCTGGCCCCGGTGGTAAATTGGTTAAAGATAATTTCTTCCGCTGTCCTGCCACCCAGCAGGGTCATTATTCTGGATCTCAGGTACTCCCGCGAATAGGAGTGTCGGTCGTCCAATGGAATCTGCTGCGTCACGCCCATTGCCCTTCCTCGCGGGATAATGGTTATTTTATGGACCGGGTCGGCATCGGGAAGCAATTCTGCAACAATAGCATGTCCGGCCTCATGGTAGGCCGTCACCTTCCTTTCCTGTTCGGTGATAACCATTCCTTTGCGTTCAGCCCCCATGAGAATTCGGTCCTTAGCCTCTTCAATATCAATGGTTTCGATAAAATTCTTGTTTTTGCGGGCCGCCATCAAAGCAGATTCATTCATGAGGTTGGCCAGCTCTGCGCCGGTAAAACCCGGGGTGCTTTTGGCAACTTTAAACAGCGCAACATCTTTGCCCATGATGAGCTTCTTGGCATGCACCGCGAGAATCTTTTCTCTTCCTTTCACGTCGGGGGGTAAAATATTGACCTGTCGATCAAAACGCCCTGGACGCAGAAGGGCGGGATCAAGTACATCAGGGCGATTGGTTGCGGCAACTATGATAACGGTTTCCCCTGATTTGAAACCATCCATTTCGACCAGCAGGGCATTCAGGGTCTGCTCCCTTTCGTCCTGCCCACCTTGCGCGCCTGCAGCTCCTCTGCTTCTTCCCACTGCATCAATTTCATCGATGAAAATAATACAGGGCGCGCTTTTTTTGGCCTGGTCAAAAAGATTACGCACCCTTGACGCGCCGACGCCAACGAACATTTCCACGAAATCCGACCCGCTCATACTGTAGAATGGCACACCCGCTTCACCGGCAATAGCCTTAGCCAGCAGTGTCTTGCCTGTCCCAGGTGGGCCCTGGAGGAGCACCCCTTTGGGAATATGTCCTCCCAGCTTGGTGAATTTGCCGGAATTTTTGAGGAATTCAACGGTTTCCACAAGCTCTTCCTTGGCTTCGGGAATACCTGCCACATCCTCAAAGGTGATATTGAGTTTTTTAGCCGGAGTGATCAACGTGCTATTTTTGGCAAACCCGCTGCCTTTTTGCTGCCGCATGAGGAAATACATCCAGCCGCCCAACACAATGATCAACAGCAACGGTGAAAAAAGTAAGGAGGATGTTCCCTTGAGCGGATGTGTGGTAATAGTAATGTTCTGTTTTTCAAGTTTTTCCAGAACGGTTTTGACATCAGGCGCAAAGGTCTGATATTGCCGATCAAATTTATCTGTTGCGGTAATTATTCCTCCTTCTATGGTTACCTTTGTGATCTCCTTATCATTCAACTGGGCCATGAAAGTGGAATAATCAACTTCTGGAAGTTTTTTTTCCGCCTTCCAGAAATCTACAGCGATAAGCACAGCTATTGCCACCAGAATAAGAATCAGAAAGTTGCGAAAACTGAAATTCATTAAATCCCCCCCGGAGAAAAATAAATCATTATTTCGAAATATTATCCTATATTTTGCTAATTGCAAGCTTTGGGCCTTATTGCGAAAAAGAATAAGCCCATGAAAAAGCACAGGGGCTAGGAGGAAACATGTTCGCTGAGCTGCAGATTAAGCTTTATTGTACATTTTGTGCTGATATTTTGAATAGATAAGTGGGAGCAAAAAACTGCGATGAGATATTCGACATCTTATATGAGTGGCATGCCGCATTCTGTGATGCAGAAGACTCTGTCGTGTCGCCGATGGGTTGGTCCGGAAAATTTTTATTGCGCAATCATTGCAGGGAAAGCAGTTGAAGATGCGGCGAAAGTGTTTTGTGTCTGGGTAACCACCGCTGTTTGCGGTGGTTACCCCGGTGTTTTACGCACTCAGTTCGAGCTGTGAAAGATCGATGTCAAACTGCCTTATTTTTCTGTACAGGGTGCTGCGGTCAATGCCGAGAATGCGGGCTGCCTGGGCTTTGTTGCCGTAAGTCAGGCGCAATGTATTTAAAATACGTTCTCCTTCGTTGTCTGACCATTCTGCGTCTTTGGCATGTAAACTGGACAAGGCGTCGATTTCAGCTATTTCCGCACTCTCCTGATTCTGGAGCTCAAGGGGCAGATTGGACAGGGTGATAGTTGCCCCGGAGCAGAGAACGCAGGCGCGTTCGATAATATGTTCCAGTTCTCTTACATTGCCAGGCCATTTGTGTTTGACAAGCTGTCCCAATGCCTGGTCTGAGATACCATTAATCGGCTTGTCCAGTCTTTTGCTGAAACGATCGATGAATTTTTTAACCAGAAGAGGAATGTCGTCATAGCGTTCACGCAGGGGGGGGAGGATAATATCGACAACTTTAAGCCGATAATAAAGATCCTCCCGGAATTTTCCTGACATGACCTGGGACTTCAGGTCAGCGTTGGTTGCCGCAATAACCCTGACATCAACCTTCATGGGCTGGTCTTCGCCAACGGGATAAAAGGTGCGTTCCTGCAGAAAACGCAGCAGGCGCAACTGCATCATGGACGAAATATCCCCGATTTCATCCAGAAAAAGGGTGCCGCCGTCCGCCGATAGAATGCGCCCTTTACGGTCGCGATCCGCCCCGGTAAAAGACCCTTTCTTGTGGCCAAACAGTTCGCTTTCCAGCAGGTTTTCCGGGATTGCCGTACAATCAACCTTAATGAGCGGCATGTCTCTTCTGTGGCTTTCGGCATGGAGGGCTTCCGCCACAAGTTCCTTGCCTGTGCCGCTTTCTCCGGTAATCAACACGGTGGTGTCAACCTTGCCCACATTTTCGACAAGGGTATAGACAGTCTGCATGGCCCTGCTGTTGCCGATCAATCGGTGCAGGCCGTTTCGCTTCTCCCGTTGCTCAAGCGCCTCGAGACGGCTTACGTCACGGGCAACCAGTACCACCCCGAGAAAATGGCCGTCCGAGGTGAGCAGGGGGGCTGCGCTCACTCTGAAAATAGTGACATCATGTCCTTCAAATTCAAATTCCATCCGGTGTTCAGGAACTTCAAGCTCATTTTTCAGCACTGTCTGGGCGTCAAAACCGAAAATTTCAGCAAAAAAAGGCAGTTCGTCAATTCTGCCCTTGGGGTCAGTGGCAGGGCTGATTTTCTGAAGCCACTTACGGGCCTCTTTGTTCATGTCGATGATCATCATTTCCGCATCAACAGTAACAACGAGGTCTTTGATACTACGGAAAACGGTTTCCAGGTACTGCTGGTATCGCTCCTTTTCCAGAATAAGCTGCTCATTTTCCTTGTGCAGGGCAAACTGCTGGAGGGCCATGCGTGCCGTCCGCAGGAGATTGTCTTTTTTCACTGGCTTGGCCAGATAGTCGAAGGCGCCCAAGCGAACCGCTTCGGCTGCTGAATTGATGTTCGGATAGCCCGTGACCATGACTACCGGGCATTTCCTGCCGATTTCCTTTACGCGGCGCAGCAGATCAATGCCTGAAGAACCTTCCATGACAATATCGCTGATGATGAGATCAAACTGCTGTTTTTCAATCAGGTCCAGGGCCTCATCATAGGAAGTGGCAACCGATACCGGGCCATAACCCTCTCTGCTGAGAAACATCTTGAAGGTCAGGCGTAGACTTTCTTCATCATCAACAATTAAGATGGCGCTGTTTTTTTTCGTCACTTCTTCCATACCGATTCTGTCAATGCTGTCCATCATGTTGACCACCTGTGTGAGCGGGCAGATCTACCGTGATGTTGGTATACTGCCCAGGTTCGCTTTCGATATGTAAAAATCCGTTGAATTTTTTTACCAACCCCTGGCTGATACTGAGCCCCAGCCCGGTTCCTTCTCCTGATTTCTTGGTGGAGAAAAAGGTATTGCAGACAAAGTCGATGATCCCGGCAGGAATGCCAACGCCGTAATCTTTGATCGACGTTCGGACATAGGTCTTCCCTGCTTCAAAAGTGCTGATTTGCAGATCGAGCCGTTTGTTTTTGTCCTTTCCTTTGAATTTTTCGTTTAATGCATATCGCGCATTGCTGAGCAGGTTGATAAAGACCTGTTCAAGCTGTTGAGGATGCACCCAAACATTGGGAACATCTGGTTGGGTATGCACAGCAATAATTATGCCGTCTTTTATCAACTGATGCCGCACCAGGGCAAGCGAATTTTCCAAAACCTCCGGAACATTGGTTTCCGTAAATGCCCGGCTGTCATCGTCACCCTGGCGGGCAAAGGAAAGGAGTTTGCTGACGATATCGGCAATTCTCTCGCCCTCACTGATCACGCGTTTAAGTATTGCGGAAATCGGCTCCTGGGTCCCAATGTCGTCCAGAAGAATCTGGGCATAATTTATGATGCCATTGATGGGATTGTTTATTTCGTGAGCTACTCCGGCTGCCAGCTCACCGATGGAGGCGAGTTGACTGGTCCGGATTTTTTTGGCCGCATAAGCCTTTTCTTCGGTTATATCGTTGAGCAGGATAAGGCACTTCGTCTTGCCGTCAATGTCTTTAAAAGGGGAGTAGGTCTGGCTGAAATAACGTCTATTGCTCATCAGCTCCTCCGCCCGTTGCACCTGGCCGGTTTTGATGGCTTCAGCCATCATGCACGGATCACAGGGCTGGGAACGCTGTTTATAAACATCATAGCAATGGCGGCCGATTGCATCGCCAAGCAGGGAAAGAACCACATCATTTTGAAACTCTATGGTGTAGTCAGCGCTGAGGATGTGCATTCCCTGCTTCATGGCCATCAGCATACAGTGGAATTTGTCCCTTTCGCCCCGGAGAATTCTTTCAATTTGCTGGCGGCGGGTAATCTGCTCGGCAAGAATTTCGTTGCTTTTCAACAACTCTTCCGTTCGCTCAAAAACACGCTGTTCCAGTTCCTCGTGACCTTTCTCCAGCATGTCAGCATATTTGTTTCTCTCCGTGACATCACGGAATGATTCAACAACACCCAGGAGCTCACCATCCTTGTTAGTGAGCGGCGAAGCCTGTACTTCGAAAAACCGTTTGATGCCATTGGCCCGGATGTGTTCAATTTCTATGATGGCCGTTGAGTCGCTCTCAAGGACCATGATCAGCGGACAGTCTCTACCTGCTTTATTACAGGGAATGTCCGAGTCAAAAATCAGTTTGTAGCAGAAGGGTTCAGTTGCGTGAATACAGGCGTTGTCCCTGGCAAAGTTACAGGCCGCCCGGTTGGCAAATTTTACTCTGAAGTCAGTGCCGATGACTATGATGGGATCCACAACTTCATCAATTATGGATGAGAGAAATTGGTACTGTTTGTTCAGGGAGACCCAGAAGGCATTCTCATCCGTCCTGGAAAACGTTTTATCGTCATTGTTCACTGAGGGGGGTTGCATTTTTTTGTCCTCTTGTTACTTGGCTTGGCAATAATCATTCCATCTGGACCGGGAGTTCAATGGTAACCCGGGTATACTCCCCAGCCTCACTTTCCAGCGAAATCTGGCCCTGAAAACTCTGTATGATGCTCTGACTGATACTGAGTCCCAAACCCGTCCCTTCCCCTGGTTTTTTGGTGGAGAAAAAGGGATTGAAAACCATATTGATTATTTCCTTGTCAATGCCGGTTCCATGATCAGTAAAGGTAATTTTCACCAGGCTGCCTTTCTCTGTCTGCACCTGGGAGGTTTTGATTTCAAGAATTTTGTTGGGGTTTGCCCCTTTGTAACGGCCATTCAAGGCATGTCGGGCATTACTGAGCAGGTTGACAAAGACCTGCTGGAGCTGGTGGGGGTGTATACGCAGTCCAGGAATGCCTTCCGGGAAATGGATGCGGGTAATGATGCCATCCTTGAGGAATTGATGTTCAAACAGAGAGAAGGAATCCTCCAGGACATTTTTGATGTCAATTTTTCCGTAAGCTTCCTTTTCATCTTCTCTTTGCCGGGCGAAGGCGAGCAATTTACTGACAATATCCGCTACCCGTTCCCCTTCACTGATCAGGCGGGCCAGCAGAATATTTCTCGGATCGGTGGGCACCGTATCATCCATGATGAGCTGGGCATAATTAATGATTCCGTTGATGGGATTGTTGATTTCATGGGCAACGCCGGCGGCAAGCTCTCCGATGGAAGCAAGCTGGGCTGTGCGGAGAGTTTTCACCCTGTTTGCCTTTTCTACGGTGATATCGCGCAGGAGCACCAGACATTTTGTCTGCCCGTCCGTGTCCTTGAAAGGGGCGTAACTCTGGCTGTAATGCCGGCCCTGGAAGGTGATGTCATCGGCATGCTCTATCTGGTTGTTTTTGATGACATTGTGCATGCGGCAGTTGGGGCAGGGCTCATCTCGCTGTTTGTAAACGTGATAGCATTTCGCGCCGATCTGGTCCCCGAAAATATTTTTCAGGACATCATTCTGAAACTCGATTTCATAGTTTGAGTTAAGAATATGCAGTCCCTGTTTGGTTGCCGCAATCATTCCCTGAATTTTATCTCGCTCGGTGCGCAGCATCATGTCCATTTGTTTAAGCTGGGTGATGTCTTCAAAGGATTCGATGCCGCCGATGACTTTGCCGTTGGGGTCGCGCAGGAAGTCAGAACTTTTCAATATGTAGAGTTTGCGGCCATCCTTGGTGCGCAAGGTGCATTCATGTCTGATGATGGGCTTTTCTATCTCGTCAGAGAGCAGCATGCACGGCTGCGAGCAGAAGATGAAGCATTTCCTGCCCTTGATATCATCATGGGAGTACCCGGTGATCTCCTCGGTCTTCTTGTTCCATGAGGTGACATAGCGATCTGAATCAACAGTGAAAATGGCACAGGGTGAGAGCTGGTAGAGCAGTTCCGCCTGTTCCTTGGCCCAGCGCAGTTTCTGTTCTGTTTCCTGGCGCTGTTTAATCTCCTGACGCAGAGCCTGGTTCAGGTCGATCAGCTCACTCATTTTTTCCTGGACTCGCATCTCAAGAAAATCATGGTCGTTTTCCAGCATTTTCTGTTCATATCGTTGCTGGGTCACATCCCGGATGGTTGAAACAATGCCGACCAGGTTTCCGTCAGGCCCGCAGATGGGTGAGCCGAGAATCTCGTAGATAATTTCTTGGCCGTTTGCCAGCGGAATGGTGTAATCGATGGTGGCGTGCCGGCCATCCTGAATAACTTTCTCCAGCAGGCAGTTTTGGCCCCTCTCAGCGCATTTTCTGTCAGAGTTGAAAAGAAGCTTATGGCAGGGAATATCCCCTTCCTTGTCGAAAAACGACTCGCCGGAGATTTGATAGGCGGCTTTATTGGCGTATTTGACCTTATAATTTGTATCAATGACAATCAGGGGTTCAACCAGCTCGTTGATAAAGGATTCAAAGAAACGATATTTTCTCGGCCAGTCGGCCTGGTCATCCTGATCCGCGGGTGTTTTCCGCTCCAATTGCGCAATGTGCGATTTCAGCCTGGTTATTTCGTCGAGAAGTTCTTTCGGGGTTGTATCAGTGTCAGGCATTGTGGCCGGCCTTTTTTCATGGGTGCATTGTCGGAATGGTGAAGTCGCAGGAATCGGAATTTTTATCACAACAGGCATCCCCGACGAGGAGTCTATCACGGTAAATGGTGTAAATGCAAAATGCTTGCCAGGATAACATGACGGCAAGCCCGTCCCCCCAGGATATCATATAATTTTTTTGGGAGGGATCGCAAATTTGTTTTTATTGAATAATTCAACTTGATGAGTTGTGGTAAGGAGTTGAAATTAAATTGATATCCTCATGGTCACCGCAACTTGTTTCCAGAGAATTCAGAAGCCAGAAATCAGGAGCCAGAATAAAACGTAATAAAATCAACCATTCTGAATTCTGTCTCCTGTCTCCTGAATTCCCATGACGGAGATCAGAGCAGCAACTATGTCACAAAAATATCGTTATT
>JALNXE010000032.1 GCA_023230525.1 Desulfobulbaceae bacterium | reverse complement strand
GGCATTTCGCTCAATTCACATAGGTGAATAAACGCAACTGTTAAAAAAAATCTACCTGCCCGACTTTGACGAGGTTACTCTGTCATGAAAAATAACCGCTCAAACTCCGACAGACTCCTAGGATAACTATCTGGCTATGAGCAAACAGCTGACAATATACGATACAACCCTGCGTGACGGAACCCAGGCGGAGAATTTCAATCTGTCCGTTGAAGACAAGGTAAGGGTAAGCCTGAAACTGGATCAGCTTGGTATTGATTTCATTGAGGGTGGCTGGCCCGGATCAAATCCCGCGGCCACCAGGTATTTTGAAGAAATCAGGAACTACGAGTTGAAACATTCCCAGATAGCCGCCTTCGGCAGCACCAGGCTGTTTAGTAATTCTGCCGAGACTGACGGGAATCTCCAGGCCCTGATTGCCGCGCAAACCCCGGTGATCACCATTTTCGGCAAGAGCTGGGATATCCATGTCCATGAAGCCTTGCGCATCGGACTTGAGGATAATTTAACCATCATTGAAGATTCCTTGTCTTATCTGCGGCCCCACGTCAAACATCTTTTCTATGATGCCGAGCATTTTTTCGACGGGTTCAAGAAAAACAGGGAATATGCCCTGGCAAGCCTTGACCGGGCTGTCAGGGGAGGCGCCGAAATCCTCGTGCTGTGCGATACAAACGGCGGTACGCTTCCCACGGAAATCCCGGATATTATTCTCCAGGTAAAAAATCATCTCACCCAGGGCGGTCATGATGTGGGAATCGGCATCCATGCCCATAATGATTCGGAAACCGCAGTGGCAAACTCTCTGGTGGCCATTTCCATGGGCGCTACCCAGGTGCAGGGGACGATAAACGGCTATGGTGAGCGGTGCGGCAACGGCAACCTCACCTCCATTATGCCGGCCCTGGCCCTGAAAATGGATTATACCTTCCATGCGGCGCACCATCTCAAAAAATTAAGCGAGACCTCCCGCTATGTCAATGAGCTGGCCAATCTTCCCCACAACAGGTACCAGCCTTACGTGGGGACCTCCGCCTTTGCCCATAAAGGCGGCATCCATGTCAGCGCGGTGAAACGCAATCCGTTGACCTACGAGCATATTGAGCCTGAAAAGGTGGGCAATGTCCGCAGAATTCTCATCTCGGACCAGTCAGGCCGCAGCAATGTCCTGCATAAAGCCAAAAAATTCGGCATCGATCTGGACAGCAAGGACCCGGTGGTCACCTCCATCCTGAAGGAGCTGAAAACGCTGGAGAACCAGGGGTTTCAGTATGAAGGAGCCGAGGCTTCCTTTGAACTCCTGATGCGCCGCGCCCTGGGAGCCCAGCGCCGCTATTTCACCCTGCTTGGTTTCCGCGTCATCAACCAGAAATCCGAGATGGATCAGCCGCCCCAGGCTGAGGCGACCATCCGGCTGGAAGTGGGGGGGGAGATGGTGCACACTGCCGCCCTGGGAGAGGGCCCGGTCAATGCGCTGGATAATGCGTTGCGCAAGGCGCTGACCCAGTTTTATCCTTCACTGGCGGAAATGTGGCTGGATGATTACCGTGTCCGCGTACTGGCAAGCGACCGCGGGACAGGCGCCCGGGTCAGGGTACTGATCGAATCAAGGGATGGCGACTCAGAATGGGGAACCGTCGGGGTTTCCCACGATATCCTTGAGGCAAGCTGGCAGGCACTGGTTGACAGTATCACCTACAAACTCATGAAGGATGAAAGAAAAAAAGCATAACAGCGGCCAGACAACCGGCGGCAGGGATTACCGTATTCTGGTTTTGCTGGTTGCCGGTTTCCTGGCTGGATTCAGCTCATTGGCGCAGATGAAGGCCGAGGAGGACTCTGGCTCCGGTGAACATGACCGGCAAGTTGCCAGCTGGGCGGCACCCCTTTTATCTCCCGCGCATCTTTCTGCGGAGATGAGACCGTTTGTCTTCCTGCCGGTGGCGCTTAACAGCGCAGACAGCATCCTGCTGGAGACGATTCCCGGAATTGGCCCCAGGCTGGCGGAAAGAATTATTGACTTACGCAACCAAAGAAAAAAATTTCGCGACATGAACGAATTGCTGGCAGTAGAGGGTATCGGCCCGCAAAAATTTGCCGTGATCAAGAAATACTGCTCTCTGTGAGAACCCTCCCGCCTATCGGCAGATAGCGCCGACAAAATCCGCCATATCCCGGCGAATTTGTTCATAGCGCTCCAGGGTTAAACCAGCGCCGAGCGCCACTATCCTTGCCATATCCGGAGTTAAAAAATCCCCCGGTCCATGGGCATCAGCGTTTACCGCAAGCTTTGCCCCGCACTTCTCAGCCATTTTGGCCACATGGCCATTGGTCAGAGAATGACCCTTGCGTCCTGACAACTCCAGCATAATACCTTTCTCCGCAGCCAGCCGGGCATCCTCCACCGTGATCAAACCAGGATGGGCCAGCAGATCAACCCCTGCCTTCAGAGCCGCCCTGTTTGTCCCCGGCCGCACCGGTTCTACCACCGTCTCCCCATGGGCCACAACGATCTCAGCGCCCAGTTTTCTGGCGTAACGGGTTAATTCATCCATCAACTCCAGCGGTACATGGGTCAGCTCAACTCCGGCCAGAAGCCGGGTGATGGAATAACGGTTCATATCGGTCGCGGCTTTGATGATTCTGGGCAGGATGAAATCAATGTTCGAGGAATCGGCATGATCGGTTATGGCAATCGCCTCATAGCCGAGAACCTCAACCCGGCGGACATGCTCGGCAGGAACCAGTTCACCGTCACTGAAAAAACAATGGGTATGCAAATCGATCATAATATCTCCGTTCTGTGGCAAGATGGCCTGATAATCGACAAAGGCATCTCTTCTAAGGTAATAGCTTGCCGCGCAGTGAGTGCAGGCAGGCCTCCTGGATGACGGCCTGCACGAGTTGCCCCGGCACCAGGGCATCCCGGCTCTGAAAATTGACAATCTGGTTGGTATCGCTTCGTCCCGACCACTGCCCGTCAGCAGCCCGGCTTTCTCCTTCCACCATGAGTTCCATGCGGCGCCCGATGCACTCCCTGTTTCTTTCCAGGGTAATCTGCTGCAGGCGGGTCTGGAGCACAGCCAGCCGCTCCTCTTTTTCCTCCCTGGTGAGCGAATCAGCAAACTGGCATGATTTTGCCGGCGGCCGATTCGAATATTTGAATGAAAAGGCACTGTGATAGCGGACTTTTTCAATAAGATCCATGGTTGCCTGAAAATCCGCCTCGGTCTCGCCTGGGAAACCGACAATAATGTCGGTGGTCAAGACAATCCCGGGGCAGTAGCTGTGCAGTTTTTCAACCCTTTCCAGATAGTGCTCAATGGTATATTTACGATTCATGCGCTGCAGAATGGCATTTGATCCGGACTGGACAGGGAGATGAAAATGCGGGCAGAGTTTTTCCAGATCAGCAAAGCATTGCATAAGCTCTTCGGAAAGATCCTTGGGGTTTGAGGTGGTGAAGCGTACTCTTACCAGACCTTTTATTTCCGTTACCCGCCTGAGCAGAGAGGCGAAACTGGTCCTGCTGCCGTCAGGATGATCATTACCATAGGAGTTGACATTCTGGCCGAGCAGAGTGACCTCCTTGACCCCACCCGCGGCCAGATGGCTTACCTCAGCCAGAATATCTTCTGGTTTTCTGCTGACTTCCCGGCCCCTGGTATAGGGAACGATGCAATAGGTGCAGAAGTTGTTGCATCCCTGCATGATGGTGACAAAACGCTTGTGCGGATTTCCCTGTTGCAGGGAGGGAAGAAATGGGGGGATATGAAAGGATTTGGCCATATCCGTTGCCACGATACCTTTCCGCAGCTGCTGAGCCTTGACAAAAAGTTCCGGCAGCTGGTAGATGTTCTGCGGCCCCACCACAAGATCCACATGGGGCATGCGGGAAAGCATTTTGGCCCCTTCCTGCTGGGCGACACAGCCGGTGGCGGCAATGATCAGTCCGGGATTGTCCCGTTTCCTCTTCCGCAGGGCGCCAAGCAGACTGTAGGCCTTTTGCTCTGCCTTGTCACGGATGCTGCAGGTGTTAACAATGATGGCATCAGCCGCCTGGATGGCATCCGTCGGCTCATATCCCTTTGCAAGAAGCTGACGCATGATTTCCGAATCACGGTCATTCATCTGGCAGCCGAAGGTTTCTATATAAAGTAATTTTTTTTCGTTCATTTACTGTAACGCTGTCCAAACAATCCTTTTGATTTATCGATTGCAGCCAAAGCGAGCTGGTAGCCATATAACGCATCATAATAATTTGTCATGGCTTGGCTCAAGAGAGTCTGCGCATCAAGAACATCCGTCGAAGTTGCAAGTTGGGCCTGATACTGGGCCTGATTGATGCGATAATTCTCCCTGGCATGTTCGATGGCCTTTTCAGATACCTTAATTCTTTTGGCAGCCTGTTCAAGGCGGAGATAGGAATTCCTGGCATCCAGCGTAACTTCATTGACCGTTTTGGTGACTGATTTTTTTGCTTTCTGCAGATTTTTCTCGGCAGCAACAACCTCATCACGATCTTTCAGCCAGGTCCAGAGTTGCCAGGTGGCAATAGCCTTGACGGTTTTCACCTCACCGGGGAACCCCGGCGCTTGGGCTGCTCCAACTTCATCACCCACCCGGTCGTAGCTGGCGGAAAGGGTAATCGTGGGAAGAAAAGGCGCTTTTTTGAGGATGATATCATTTTCAGCAATCTGTACGGCCTTATCAGACTGGGCGATTTCCGCTCTGTTTTTCCGGGCCTTTTCGATGACCTCATCCCAATTGATATCCTGAATGACATAATCACTATGATCTTCAATATTCAATAAAGAACCTACAGGACGCTCCATCAACACATTCAAGCGTGATTTGGCCATGGCGGACGCATTCTCCGCATCAACGAGATCCTGTTCACCCTGGGCAAGCTCAACCTCGCTTTGCAGCATGTCATTTTTCGGGATAAGGCCCGCCTCATAAAAGGCATTGGCATCCTTGCGGTGGGACTGAAGACGCAGGACTGATTGCCGGGCCTCCTCCTCGAGTTTTAAAGCCCGGAGCAGCTCATAATAGCGGCCATAAACTTCAAAAACCAGAGCATTGGTAAGCTGTTCAATGGCGAGCTGCGAAGATTCACGGGATAATTCAGCCTGCTTGACGGATGTGACGAGAGATTTACCTTTATAAAGGGGCTGTTCAGCGGTTACCCCATATGTGAATAAATCAGGCAGCGTATACATTTCATCCGGCTGATGCAGATAACTGTACTGGGCGGAGAGGGTAGGGTAGAGGTCTTTTTTGGAACTCTGGAGCAAGGCCTCCCTGTTTTCCAGATCAGCCCTGGCCATGGCAAGTTCAGGGTTGCTGGCAACAACAATTTCAATGCATTGCTCCAGACTCAGGGTGGTATCATTATTTT
Source organism: Desulfobulbaceae bacterium (assembly GCA_023230525.1). Taxonomy (GTDB): domain Bacteria; phylum Desulfobacterota; class Desulfobulbia; order Desulfobulbales; family SURF-16; genus SURF-16. The sequence goes on along the minus strand of JALNXE010000032.1, from coordinate 36,027 downwards.
CAGCCGCCAAAGAAACCACCGGAAAAAAATAACAAAAAAAACATATTATCAACAAGATACGGTTCATAGCTAAAACTCTCATCAGGTTGTACGTGTGAGATCCGCCGCCAGATCCGCCAACAGCTCAAAGAGAACAAGCTGTGAATAACAGGGATAACGGACCAATACCAGGCCGGATTGCACATCTATGGTTGAAAGGATAGCCATACCATCATAACCTTCCAAAAGAAACTTTAAATAATGAATCCGGCGGGGGTCGATACGCAGATACAGTTTCCGGGTTTCAGACAAGTATGTCATACCTTGAGTTCACTATCAACATTTCCTAACAAATTCTGGTAAGCTGCCAGGCGTGGTTCGACAACTTCAGCAAGAAATTCATCAGTCTGTTCAGCAGCCCGCCCGGTGAATTCCTGGCCGGTACCAACCATTGCCTCAAGCTCGGCGGTGGTGAAGGGGATAAGCGGATCTTCACCCAGACGGGTCAGCAGATCGTTGTCACGGCCTTCCTCCTTCACGACTTTTCCGGCGGCGATGGAATGTTTTTTGATCACCTCATGCATTTCCTGCCGGCTTTGTCCCTTTTCTACACAGGCCATGAGTATTTTTTCCGTGGCCATGAAGGGCAGCTCCATGCGCAGATGACGTTCAATTTGTTTCGGAAAAACAACCATTCCGCTCGTAATATTGAGATAAAGCTTAAGTATGGCATCGGTGAGGAGAAAGGCCTGGGGAATATCCATGCGGCGGATGGCGGAATCATCAAGGGTGCGCTCGAACCATTGATTGGCGAAGGTCGCGGCAAAATTGGCAGGAAGACCCATCAGTTTACGGGCAAGACCTGTCATACGTTCACTGCGCATGGGATTTCTCTTATAGGCCATGGCGGAACTGCCAACCTGGTCCTTGGCAAAAGGTTCTTCCTGCACCTTAAGATTTGACAGCAGGCGCAGATCAACGGCGAATTTATGAGAGGAGGCGCCGATACCGGCCAGGGTTTCAGCGGTTTTCATATCCAGTTTGCGGGTATAGGTCTGGCCGGTAACGGCAAAAACCTGATCAAACCCCAACTTGTGCGCCACCAGCCGGTCAAGCTGCCTGACCTTTTCATGGTCATTTTTAAACAGTTCAATAAAAGTGGCCTGAGTGCCCACCGTGCCCTTGACCCCCCGGGCCTTGAACTGCTTCTCCAGGGACTCAATATAATCAAGATCCATGATAAGATCTTGAATATAAAGGGTATGCCGCTTGCCAACGGTGGTCGGTTGGGCCGGCTGGTAATGGGTGTAGCCAAGGGTGGCCAGATTTTTATGTTTGCGGCAGAAGGCGGCAAGATTGGCGATGACGTTCACGACTGCTTTTTTTATTAATGACAGGGCCTTACGCTGCAAAATAAGATCAGTATTGCAGCCGACGAACTGTGAAGTGGCGCCGAGATGGATAATCGGTTCCGCCGTCGGGCACTGCTGTCCGTAAGCGTAAACATGAGCCATGACATCATGGCGGATTTCTTTTTCTTTCCGGGCCGCAACATCGAAATTGATGTTTGTCTCAAATTGCTTCAGCTCATCAACCATGGCCCGGGTAACGATATCCGTGAGACCCAACTCATGCTGGGCCTCGGCAAGGGCAATCCAGCAGCGTCTCCAGGTGGCAAATTTCGACTGTTCAGAAAATATCTTCTGCATTTCAATGCTTGTATAACGGCTGACTAGCGGTTCCTGATAAAATTCCCTGGTCATTATTTTATTATCTCCATACAGGCAGAGGTTGGCGGTGGGGTCTCAATAAAGCTCGTAAATTTAGCACTCAATGGATGAAAAGAAAACAGCATATTACAATGTCGCATAATGTATATTATGTATAGTTTTATTAAATATTATAAAATCAAATAGATACACACGAAGTGTTCTCCCCTCAATCAACCATGAATCGATTATGTCGATCTGACAAGGAAAAAGGAAGTCGGGATTACTGACAGGAAAACTTAAGAAAAACCAGCTGAACGAAACCAGCTTCGGGTTACTCCAGCTCAGCATATTCGACCAGCAACTGCAAATTTCTCTGCCCCCTGAAGGCATTAAGCTTGAGCTTATAAGCGCATCTTATTGTAGTTCCCTCATTAATCGTTTGCCTGTCACCAGGATTTTCCATGGCGTTAAACCAGATGCCCTGAAATTCTCTTCCTTTTTTCTCAAGCTTTAAGGCGAGATGCACCGGCTCAGCCCCCACAACCCGCGTTTTGGTGATCGTGAAAATTCCGGTAAAGGCAGGCTCCTCGAACTCTCGACCGTATGGTTCGAGCTTTTGCAGTTCAGCCAAGGTTTCCAGGTTTAACAGCTCAACCTCCAGATCCCCGTCAGTCAGGATAAACGGCACAAGGTTCCTGTTCTGAATCTCTTCCTCTACGTTTTTTTCAAAGGCTTCACAAAAGAGAACAAGTTTCTCTTTTTTAATTTTCAGCCCGGCAGCGCCGCTGTGCCCGCCAAACGACAGAAAAAGATCCGGATGTTGCTCGTGTATTTTCTGCAGAACCCTGAGAAGATGCACCTCGGGAATTGTCCTGGCGGAACCCGACAGAATATCTCCTTCCTGCACCGGGCTCAGCACCACAGTCGGTTTGCCGAAGCCGTCAACCAGCCGGGAAGCGACGATGCCCTGCACCCCGGCATGGAAATCACCATCAGAAATCACCAGTGAACTGCGCTGTGATTCTTGCAATTTGTTCGCCTTCTGCCGGGCTATTTTCACCATATTACGCTCAGTAATCTTTCTTTCCTCATTGTTTTTTTCCAGTCTCTGCAGATGTTCACCTGCCTGGCGCGCATCGCAGGCCGTGAAGAAATTGAGCGCCGCATACGGATCAGCCATTCTGCTCCGGGCATTTATGCGTGGGGCAATCTGAAAGGCCAGATCCTCCACGGTAAAAGGATTCCTTTCGTTTTTGCCCAGCTGTTTCGCCAGCGCAAACCAGGGCGGTTTCGTCAATTGATTGATTACCTGCAGCCCACCGTTGACTACCGCCCTGTTGGTCGGGCTGGTGAAGGTGACCGCATCGGCGACGGTGCTGAGCCCAACAAAATCAAGCAACCCGCCGAGTTTTGCCGTGTCGTCGGCCAGAACGCCGCAGCCGATAAGCCGGCTTCGCACCAGACACATCAGCAGCCAGCTGACCATGCAGCCTGAGATGAATTTATCAGGATAGAGGCAATCTTTGCGGCTGGGATTGATCGTTGCCACCGCAGATGCAGGAATTCCCTCAACAGGAATAGTGTGGTGGTCCGTGACAATCACCGCTATGCCGCACTCTTTCAACCGGCTGATCTGCTGCTCATCCGATGATCCGCAATCCGCGGTAATGATCAGCTCCGGGGTTTTGTCCAGGGCCAGTATCTTGTCAACGAGAGTTGCGCTGATACCGTAGCCGTCCTGCATCCTATGGCCGATGAGACTGATCAGGCTGCGCTCACTTACGGCAAAATGCTTTAAAGATTCATAGACAACCACATGGGAACAGATGCCATCCACATCATAATCGGTGAGAATGCCGATTCGTTTCCGTTCCCTGACCGCCTTGGCGATATAATCTGCCGCCCTGCCGCTGTCCCGCAGCAGCTCAGGGTGATGGAGATTTTTCAGGGCCGGGAACAGAATGTGTTCCAGATTATCATAGCCTCCTTGCCCAGTTGCCCTGCCGGCAATGATCCTGGCCTGCAGAGCGGAAAAACCCAGCTCCTGCGCTCCCCTGTAAACCTGCTGGTCCTGGATTCTGGTTCTGATTTGTTTGCGAATGGGGCTCATATTTCTATTTTGAGAATTAATTTTTTAGATCACTAAATGCTATTATCGTTTTGATTTATCGATATTTTTCATACAACCGCGCTAATGCCTGACAAATTTATTAATTATCGCTCTGATCGCGTCAGCCTCGGCCGGCCTGAACCAGCGGATCTCCTCATCCCGGCTGAACCAGGTCAGCTGTCTTTTGGCATAGCGCCGGGTATCCCGGGCCAGATAGGCAAGTGCATCCTCCCACTGCCATATTTTATCGATATAGTTGATCATGTGCTTATAGCCGATGGACTGCATGGGGTTGAGCTCTCGGGCGTAACCCATGGCCAGCAGATTTTCGACCTCCGGCAAAATCCCCTGCTCCACCATGATCTCCACCCTTCTGTTGATCCGGTCGTAGAGCATGGTGCGGTCACAGTTGAGCCCGATTTTCATTACGTCATAACCTGCCCTCTGCCTGGTTCTTTCCTGCTGCTCGATTTGCAGATGGCGGCTCCAGGGGATGCCCGTGGCCTGCCAGATCTCCATGGCCCGGCTCAAACGCTGACTGTCATTGAGGTGGATTCTGGCCGCACTCTCCGGATCGACTTTTGCGAGTTCAGCGTGCAGAAACGCATGCCCCTTTTCCTGCAGTTGGGCCTGCACCCTGTCCCTGATTTCCCGGGGCACCTCCGGCAGCTCAAAAATACCATCCAGCAGTCTTGCCATGTAGAGCCCGGTGCCGCCCACCAGCATGGGCAACCGGTTTCTAACGGCAATCTCTTTGATTACTCTCCGGGCATCGCTCACATAACACCCTACATTATATGGCTCGGCAGGATCGACAAAATCCAGGAGATGATGGGGCACGCGTCGGCGTTCTGCCATGGTGGGTTTGGCCGTGCCGATATCCATATATTTATAGATCTGCATGGAATCCATGGAGAGGATCTCACAGCCGAACTCTTCGGCCATGGCAAGGGATAGTTCCGTCTTGCCGATGGCCGTCGGGCCGGCCAGCACGATGATTTTTTGTTTCGGTTTCTCAGCAGATGCGAACATATTGTTTATGCTATAAATTGCAGTAAAGTAGATGACAGAGTTCCTTATTTACACTATTATTGCAGATTTTTCAGCCAGGGAATTTACCATATCAGCAATTCAATCGTGCCAGGTGTTCGGAAATGTCACAGAAAATTCTTATCATTGGCGGCGTTGCCCTAGGCCCCAAGGCGGCAAGCCGGGCCATACGTCTCGACCCGACTGCCGAGATTACCTTAATCGACCAGGATTCCGTTATCTCCTATGGCGGTTGCGGCATCCCTTACTATGTCTGCGGGGATGTGGCCGAGGCCGAAGGATTGCGCTCAACCTCCTTCCATAGTTTGCGCGATGCGGACTATTTTGCCCGGGAAAAGGGCTTTGCCGTGCGCACCGGCACCAGGGCCTTAAAAATTGACCGCCAGAAAAAACAAGTACTGATCAAGGATGTCAACTCAGGCCGGGAAGAGATACTGCCCTATGACAAGCTGGTTCTGGCCACCGGCAGCTCCCCTTTTACCCCCCCCATCCCCGGCGTGGAGGCTGACGGCATTTTTACCATCAGCGATATCCATAAAGCCGTTGCCATAAAAGAACGGCTTTCCCAGGGCCGCGTGGGCCGGGCCGTTGTTCTTGGCGGCGGGGCCATTGGTCTGGAGATGGCCGAGGCCATGGCCGATCTGTGGGGGGCGGAGACCACGGTGGTGGAAATGATGGACCAGATTCTGCCCCGCCTGATTGATAAAAACATTGCCCTGATGGCACAACGTCATCTTGAAGAAAAAGGGGTTGCTGCTTACACCTCGGAACGGGCAACATCCTTCTGTGTGGAAGATGGCAAGGTGACCGGAGTCAAGACGGACAAACGCACCATTGCGGCGGATCTCGTCATCCTGGCCGTAGGGGTCCGTCCCAACAGCGGGCTGGCCCGCGAGGCAGGGCTGGCCATCGGTTCCTTTGGCGGTATTGTGGTCAACCGGCGCATGCAGACCTCAGACCCGAACATTTACGCCGGCGGAGACTGCGTGGAGATGCCGGATCTGGTCGCAGGCGGCAGCACCTATGCCCCCATGGGCTCTCTGGCCAATCGTCAGGGCCGGGTAATCGGCTCCAATCTCGCCGGCAAACCGGAAACCTTTGACGGGGTGGTCGGCAGCTTCATCATCAAGCTCTTTGACAACTGCGTGTCAAAAACCGGCCTCAGCCTGGAAGCAGCCAAATCCCTCGGTTTTGACGCCCTGGCTGCCTTTGTGGTGCAGGCCGACAAGGCTCATTTTTATCCTGACAGCAGCATGCTCTATATGCAGATGGTGGTGGAAAAAGGCACCCAGCGGGTCCTGGGCGTCCAGGGCATCGGCCCCAACAACAGCAGCCTGCTGGCCAGGATCGGCGCCGTGGCGGGCATACTCAAATACCGGCCCACGGTCCAGGATATTGCCAACCTGGAGTTTCCCTATGCCCCTCCCTTTGCTGCTGCCATGGATATCATTAATGTCCTGGCCAATACCGCCCAGAATATCCTGGAAGGCCGCAACCGGGTGATCAACCAGGACGAATTCATGGAGCGTTTTACCAACCGCGGCGCCAGCAACACCCTGTTTGTCGATGTCCGGGCCGCAGCCCAGGGCGAACCGCTGATGGCAAAATACGGTCCGCACTGGCTGAACATTCCCAATAATGAATTGCGGCAGCGGCTGGACGAGCTGCCGGCGGACCGGGAAATCGTGCTGGTCTGCAACGCGGGAAGCCGCTCCTATGATGCCATGTGCATGCTGCAGAGCAGCAGCAAAAATACCGTAAACCTCCAGGGAGGAATCGGCGGCCTGAAAAGAGTCGGCATCATTTTGTAGGTTATTTTACCGAATTTATTAAGTTTTTCGTCAACATAAATTTACGAGTCGCCGGACAATAAACCGGTTAAGGAGATCGCATCATGCCAGATAGAGTTTATAATTTCAGCCCCGGACCAGCCACCCTGCCAGTTGAGGTTCTGCAGCAGGCGGCGATAGATATTGTCAATTACAACAATAAGGGTATCGGCCTCATTGAAATGAGTCATCGCAGCAAGGATTTCATGGCTATCACCGTAGAGGCGGAAAACCTGATCAGGGAACTGCTGAACGTACCGCAGAACTACCAGGTCCTTTTCCTCCAGGGCGGCGCCTCCACCCAATTCGCCATGGTTCCCATGAACCTCTTGGGACCCGGCAAAAAAGGCTCCTACCTTAATACCGGGGTGTGGGCCAAGAAGGCGATCAAAGAGGCGAATATTGTCGCCAGCGCCCAGGTGGCCTATTCAAGTGAAGGCTCAAAATATGACCATGTCCCCGCTGACGGCGACTATACGGTTGATCCGGCTGCCGAGTATCTCTACTTTGTCTCCAATAATACCATCTACGGCACCCAGTTTCATACCATGCCCAAATCAGACAAAATGCTGGTCTGCGATATGAGTTCGGACATCATGTCCCGCCCGTTTGACATCACTCCCTTTGGGCTGGTTTTCGCCGGAGCACAGAAGAACATCGGACCGGCCGGGGCCACCCTGGTCATTGTCCGGGAAGACCTGCTTGACCGGGTTGCCGAGACGGTGCCGACCATGTTCCGTTACAAAACCCATGCGGAAAAAGGTTCGATGTTCAACACCCCGCCCTGCTTTGCCATTTACACCATCGGTCTGGTGTGCAAATGGTTGAAAAAAATCGGCGGAGTGCCGGCCATTGAAAAGATCAACCGGGAAAAGGCCGCCATTCTCTATGAGGCCATTGACAGCATGGATTTCTACCGGGGACACGCCAGAAAGGACTCCCGTTCGCTGATGAACGTCACCTTCAACCTGCCGACTCCCGAGCTTGAGGCCAGGTTTGTCCAGGAAGGGGCCAAGCGCGGTCTGGACGGCTTGAAGGGGCATCGCTCCATCGGCGGCATCCGGGCCTCCATCTACAATGCCTTCCCCAAACAGGGGGTCATTGATCTGGTTGCCTTCATGAAGGAATTTGCCAAGAGCGCCTGAGCAAAGTGCATTACGAAGGCATGATCATCCGGCCTCCCAGTGAGGCCGACTCCATCATCCTGCAGGTCACGGTCGGCTGCTCCCACAACAAATGCACCTTCTGCGGCACCTATAAGGGGGTCCGTTTCCGGCTGAAGCAGGACGAGGTGGTGGATCAGGATATCGATTTTGCCGCCGCCTACTGCAAACGGCAAAAGAGAGTCTTTCTGGCGGACGGGGATGCCCTGATCATCCCCCAGCGTCGCCTGGTCGATCTGCTGGCCCGCATCAGGCGGAAGATTCCCTGGGTGAACCGGATCAGCCTGTACGGCAACGCCAAGTCTGTTTTGCGCAAATCCACCGAGGAATTGCAAGAGCTGAAAAGTCTCGGCCTTGACCGGGTTTATATGGGGCTTGAAAGCGGCTCGGACAGGATTTTACAAAACATCAGCAAGGGCGCTGATGCAGCCAAAATGATCGGGGCCGGCCAGCGGGTCAGGGAGGCCGGCCTGTTTCTGTCCCTGACGGTCCTGCTCGGCATTGGCGGGACAGATTTTTCCAGGGAGCATGCAATGGAAACCGGCCGGGTGGTATCAGCCATGTCCGCCAACCAGATCGCCGTGCTGACCCTCATGCTTCTTCCCAACACTAAGCTCTATCTTCTTGAAAAATCGGGAAAATTCACCCTGCCAAACCAGATGGAGATGCTGCATGAACTGCGGCTGATGGTGGAAAACATTACCATCAACCGGGCGCAGTTCCAGGCCAATCATGCCTCCAATTATCTCCCCATCAACTGCCGCCTCAGCCGCGATAAGGCAATGGTGCTTGCCGCCATCGACCAGGCCCTTAGCGGCGAAAAAAGATTGACGCCCGAATATCTGCGCGCCCTGTAACCTGAGACCAAAACCCTGTTTTTTTACCGGCTCAGCCGGGCAACAGGACCTCAAAACGGGCACCCTGCCCTGGAGAATTGATCAGGACCAGATCGCCGTCAAATTTGAGCATCAGTTGCCTGGAGATGCTCAGACCAAGTCCAGTCCCCTGCCCCACCGGCTTGGTGGTAAAAAAGGGTTCGAAAACATATTCCTCGGCCATGGGCTCAATGCCGCCGCCGTTGTCTTCAATGGCCAGACAGACCTTGTCATCCCTGCGGCAGACGGCAATGTTGACAGTGGGCTCGAAATCGGCATCCCCCACCTTCTTTTCAGCCAGCGCGTATCTGGAATTTGACAGGAGATTAAGCAGAACCTGCTCGAACTCCGCCTGCACGGCTTTGACAGGCGGGACATTATCATCAATAGCAACATTGATGGTGATGCCGTGGTTGAGAAACTGCATACGGCAGAGGGACAGGGCATCTTTTACGACGTCCTGCAGATAAAAATTGCCTATATCCTGGGACGGATGCCCCAAGGTGCGGACATGATCGATCAACCGGGTAATGCGGCATACATTGTCAAGCAGAACCTGCACGTCATGCAACATCTTTTCCTTGGTCAACAGGCCGCGCCGGTGCAGAAGCTGCCATCCCTGGACGGTGATGGAGATGACATTGAGGGGCTGGTTTATTTCATGCGCCATTGAGGTGGCCATTTCACCCAGGGCGGCAAGTCTGCCGCTGTGTATCTCCGCCGCCTGACGGAATTCGCTTTCCTTTTTGGCCTGCAGGAGCTTTAAGGCCTTGTGCAAGTCGTGGGTCCGCTCTTCCACCATTTTCTCCAGGTGCTCACGGTGCCGTTTTAATTCCAGATGGGTGCGCACCCGGGCTTTGACAATGGCGGCGCTGAACGGTTTGACCAGATAGTCGACTGCGCCGAGGGCAAACCCTTTCTCCTCATCATCTTCCTCAGTCCTGGCCGTGACAAAGATGACCGGGATATGATGGAATTTTTCATGCTGCTTGAGCAGTCTGCACAGTTCATAACCATCCATGACCGGCATCATGATATCGAGTAAAATAAGATCCGGCGGCTCCGCCTGAATTATCTCAAGCGCCGCTGAAGCACTTGCAGCAGTCAGCACATGATAATCTTCCGCCAGTTTGCTGGCCAAAATTTTCACACTGGCAGGAAAGTCATCAACAATGAGTATTTTTTCCTTAGGCGACTCCTGATTCATGCAACCACCTCTGCCAACTTATTGAAAACACAGTATTTAATTTTTTAATTATAATATGAAATTTTAACCATGTCATTGGCTTACAAACTATTTTCAAATAAAATTAATGTGAATTTAACTTGTAATCATCAGACATGTTCAATATCATCTCATTCAGCAATGATAAATGATAATTGCCAGCAATAGATTATCATAAGGTTATCGTATTAAATTCACATTAATTTTATATTTCACTTTTATTTTGCCGGTGCCGGTCTGAAATTTTATGATTCACGAACAATATCGCATTATGGTGGTTGATGATGAACCTGCCATTGCAGAAGGTATTGCCGACACCCTTGCCGCGCTGACCGGCCATATCTACCACCCTTTCAGCAATGCGTTGCAGGCATTGGCTGCCTTTACTGCCAGACCGTACAGCCTGGTGCTGACTGATGTAACAATGCCGGGACTCAACGGCTTTGAACTTCTGGAAAAAATGAAAATCGTTTATCCTGGTACCGATTTTATCGTTATTACTGCTCACAAGTCAAAGGATGTTGTCTACAATTCCCACATTCTCGGCGCAGCCAATATCTTATATAAACCACTAAATATCGAAGAACTGGAAACAGCGGTGCAGGATTGCCACAGAAAATTTCTAACCTGGCAAGGACGTTTCCAGGAAGTCGCATTTATTAATCAATAGCCGCAATCACAACCTACCCATTTTTGATATTGTGCCCGAAGACACCCCTTTCCAGCAAAAAATTGATCTCAAGAATCTCACCCGAGACGATCTGATCGTCTTTGCCGTCAACCACGACCTGCCCGCCTTTCGCGCCAAACAGATATTTTCCTGGCTGTATCGGCCCGGCATATCCTCTTTTGCCCAAATGACCGATCTGCCCAAAGAGCTGCGGGAGTCCCTGGCCAAGGAGGCGACCTTCAGCCGCCTGTCCCCGGCGGTTAAGGAATTATCAAGCGACGGCACCATCAAGTACGGCTTCCGCCTGCAGGATGGGAAAATGATCGAATCCGTGCTGATTCCGGAAGAGGACAGGAATACGCTGTGTATTTCCTCCCAGGTGGGATGCGCCATGGCGTGTGCCTTCTGTCTTACCGGCACCATGGGATTTACCAGGAATCTAACCTGCGCGGAGATAGTTGATCAGGTCTGCGCCGTGAGCGACGACCTGCGGGAAAACAATCTGGGGATGGTCAACAATCTGGTCTTCATGGGAATGGGAGAGCCTTTGGCAAATTTTGACAATCTTATCAAGGCCCTCACCATTTTGCTGGATGAACTGGGGCTTCATTTTTCCGAGCGCAGAATCACGGTGTCCACCTGCGGTCTTGCCCCGAAAATCATTGAACTGGGCCAAAGGCTCAAGGTGAATCTGGCCGTCTCCCTCCATGCCGCGGATAATGCCACCCGCAACCGGCTGATGCCCATCAACCGGCGTTACCCCCTGGAAACCCTGCTCGATGCCTGCCGGGAATTTTCCCTGCCGAAAAGGAAGAGAATCACCTTTGAATATGTGCTGCTGAAAGGCATCAATGATTCGGATCAAGATGCCGTAAAACTTGCACGGCTGCTGCACGGCATCCCGGCCAAGATAAACCTGCTGCCATGCAATGAGGCTCCGGAACTTCCCTTTGCCAAACCAAGTCAGCAAAGAATCGATTCTTTCCAGAACATCCTGAAAATGAGGGACTACACGGTTCTGGTCAGGGCCAGCCGCGGCGCGGATATCTCCGCGGCCTGCGGCCAGCTCGCGGCCAAATCATCGACCTGACAGACGGCTCTCAAGTGAGCACGGGGAAGCGCCATTTGCTTAGCGCCAATGGCGGTAATGATCTCTGCCCCTATGCCCTCCGTCATAACCCCTGTGCCCTCCATCCCATCTTGACGGCCCGCGATAATGACGGCCGTACCCGGGGACTGCCACCACCTCAACCGGCCGGTAATAAGGACGGTAATAAGGAACGACCACGGGTGGAGGCGGCGGCATGTATACCTCCCGATATACTGCTACCGGCGGCGGGGCCATCGCATAACCGCCGCCATAGCCATAGGCCGGCCTTGCATAACCTCCGTCCATCCCGCTGCCGACAATGGAACCGACCACGCCGCCAACGACTGCACCAACCAAGGTGCCCTCCGTATTGTGGCCGATGGCCTGACCGACAACAGCGCCTCCTGCCGCACCTGCCACGGCACCCACCGCGGTACTATCCGCTTCGGCATTTGATGTTGCACACAGAAAAATAAGGGAAGCGAAAACGATGAATTTTTTCATGATGATCTCCTTTTATGGCCTCCTGAATTTTTTCAGAATTTTCCATTCATAATTTCCCATTCATCTTGATGCAATAGTAAAACGAAACATGATGAAAAAATAGAGGACATCGGGGCAAACAGGACTAGACATGACCCGACATCGACCCGATATGGCTTTCATTTCGATAAGATAGAGAGCGGGTCAGCTAGTCCTCAATATGATAGGAGGCCATACGGATATGGCCTCCTTTACAGCGCGGACAGCGGCCGGGGCGGGTGAAACGAGGACGGTCTTTAAATGCAAAACCGCATTTCATGCATCCATAAGGTTTGACCAGCAGCCTTTTTCCCTGGGAGGACAATGTCCGTCTGATATGCTCAAGATGTTCATACACCTCCTTTTCACGAATCGACAGCAGCTGAGAAATTTCCAGGGCATTAACCTCTTCATTGCGTAACAGGGCAATTATCTGCTGACGGATTGTCGCCAAAATCGTTACATCCTGATTTTCGCCTCGGTCTTTTTCGGGTTCTTTTCCAGGTGCCTGTAGTGCTTCACCGCTGTTTCCGTAAAACGCGAGACAACATTGGGCAGATCCGAGGTGTTCCAGATAAAGGTGAAATCTTCTTTATCATTTAATCCGCTACTGATGACAAATGACGGTTGCCGGTCAGGCATGAGGGCTATGTCATCATAGCCCGGTTCAATTTTCCCGGCAAAGACCTGGCGAAAGAGGTCCAGCATGGTATAGGCATAAAATTTTTTCACATCCTCGGTGGATTCCGCGGAACCGATTTTTCTTCTGTATTCAGGGAGCAGTTCATTCTCAATTTTTGAAAACGAAAGTTGCATTGTCATGCCATATCCTCCTTGCAAAGATTCATCTGCTTTTTTTATCACTCAACCTTTGATGACGGCCAGAGGCCGTAACTCGACAATAACCTCAACCAGATCAATCTGATTTTCAATAACCTCGTCAATATTCTTGTACGCCCCGGCAGCTTCGTCAAGGTCGCGCACATGACGAACGGCGTGAATGATACCCTGGTCTTCCAGCCGCTTCTGCTCCTGGGCCAGACTCAGCTGCCGCTGGGCCTGTTTCCGGCCCATCTTGCGCCCCGCTCCGTGGGCGCAGGACTGGAAGCTTTCCGTATTTCCCTGACCCCTGACAATATAACTCGGACTGCCCTGTGACCCGGGGATGATGCCTATCTCCCCTTCCCTGGCGCTGGTCGCCCCTTTGCGATGCACCATGACATTTTTATGAAAATGCATCTCCAGGGCGGCATAATTATGGGCAATATTGATGATCGGCTCAAAGGTAACACCGGGCACAACCGCCAGCAGGGCATCCTTTACCCGCTCCATCATCAATTTCCGGTTTGCATACGCAAAGTCAACACAATAGCGCATCTCCCGCAGATATTTCTGGCCAACGGCATTATCAATGGGCAGAAAAGCCAGCTGCCATTTCTCGGGTATCTTTGATCCCCACCGGCGATTCAGTTCAATGGCCAGGCGGTTATAATAATTCGCCACCTTAAATCCCAGGTTTCTGCTGCCGGAATGGATCATCAGCCAGATATGGCCGTCGTTGCCCTTCTGGATTTCGATGAAATGGTTGCCGCCGCCCAGGGTGCCCAGCTGGGTCAGGGCATTATTATACTCCTCCATGATAACCGGGAAATCAGCCAGAGGACGCCCCTCGGTTGCTGGCATTAACCGCGGATCCTGTTTTTTCTTGTGATGCTGAAATCCGAGGGGCACGGTTTTCCTGATGCCTGAGAGTACCGCTTTAATCCTGTCGGTGGACAGCGTGGCAAGCGAGGTTTTCACCGCGCACATGCCGCAGCCGATGTCCACCCCGACGGCATTGGGAATGACCACCTCTTCTGCGGCCATTACTCCGCCGATGGGCATGCCGTAACCTTGATGGGCATCGGGCATGACGGCAACATGTTTAAAAAGAAAAGGAAGATTCGCCAGATTTCTGGCCTGCTCCAAGGCACCGGCTTCAATGTCGTCAAGCCAGAGTTTGATAGGCAGTTTTTCGGTGGTAACGACACGTCTCATGAAAGGCTACTCCTCCTCAGATGCAATGTTCGGGCTGATGACGAAAAACCAAAAATTTCTGCGGCAATCGGTAAAAATCGCAAAAAAGCCAGGAAACGACATGTCACGCCAAACGGGAGGATGCGCCCACTGCGGAAGAGGAGTAATGACCAACCGGAAAAAATCTCCGGGGATGACGCTGAAGGTCCTGCGCAAAATCGCAATTTCGCCCAAGTCAAGAGAGGTTGTTTCCCTGGAAATTTATCATTTCAACGGCGTTGGCGCATTTAAGAACCAGCAATACGGCTCCCTAAACCCGATTCTTCATCTTATTGTTAGTAATAATATGGCTGAATAAAGAGTCATGCAAGGGCACATCCCTTAAAAAATCATAACACATATTCCACGCAGAATTCCCATGCATTCATCATAGTCTCCGAAACCCTGGCAAGTTGCCAAAATTTCCGTGCAGTATAGGCCGGAAATTGCCTGTCAGGTGAAAGTGAGATGATAAATGATTTTCCAGATGAGCACTGGCCCTCCCTGCTGGCCGGCAAAGAAAAAATGGGGCTGAGAACCTCTGGCCAGACAGCGAATGCCATTTCCTCTGCCGTCAAGGACAGTCACCACGTCACCGGTAATCAGATCCCGGATGCGAATCAGATCATCCATGCCGGCGGAGACCAGGTGGCGCTGGTCATCAAGCAGCAGCACCATTGTTTTGCCCCCCGGATGTCCAGGCATCTGCTGCAGGCATTGGCCTGTATGGATATCCCATATTTTTATTTCTTCTCCCCCGGCCGAGGCAAAAAAATCTCCCTGCGGGGCAACGGACAGAGAGTTAACAGCTCCGGCATGGGCTGCCAGTTGGTGCAGACATTTTTTCCCCCGGGCGGCCCAGATCTTCATTTCGCCATCATCGTTGCCGGTGACGAGATCAAGCCCGTCTGCGACAAAAGAGAGACAGGCAACCTGCCGGCCATCCCAGGCGGCCACCATTTTTTCCCGGCCCGTGGCAATGGTGCGGAGAACTATTGTCCCGTCTGCTCCGCCGCTGGCACAAAAGCGGCCATCACGGCTGAAAGCGAGCGCGTTCACCCGGCCATGGTGGAGACCGGCCCGCCATAGGTGAGAATGACCTGAACCGCCTTGCCAGAAAACGACTTCCCCTGCCGCGGTCCCGGCAGCTATGATCCTGCCGTCAGGGGATACGGCAAGCCCTGTGACAGCCTGCCCACCCGTGTTGATGGTGGAGAGCTTGCTGCCGCGGCCATAGTTGCGGATGCGGATCAAGTCATCGCTGCCTGCCTCGATAATCTTGCGCGTACCGGGCAGATAGGCCAGGTGTTCCACGGCGCTGCCCAGGCCCGGCAAGGTCGCATATCGCTGAACCCCGGCAATTTCGCGTTTATCGCTTTTGCCGAGCAGCCGATCGTGAATTCCGGCAAGAAAGGCATCTTTGGCAAATCTCCTCTCCCGCCATGCCGCCAGCAGAGATTTGAGACAGGCCTCGTAACGCAGACTGTGGAGATGGTGTTCAATTTCCCGGCATTTTTCCTGCCGCTGCCTGGCCTGCCGGTAGATTGCCAGGGACTGCGGCGGAGAACAGAACAGAAAGGAAGGCAGCGGGACCGTTTTTACGAGCTTTTTCCCCTGCATTTTACTGACCTGCGACTGCAGCAGAGCCAACTGATCGGCAACGGAGCTGTCCCCTCTGGCCGTATCAATCATCAACAGAATCCTTGGCAGGGGAAATAATCCTGAACGCAGCTTGTAGAGGATCAGATTGTATACCGCTTCAGACAGTCTGTCCTGCAAAACAAGAGCCTGTTGCAGCTTAACCAGGGCCTCTCTGAACCTGCCGGTGGCAAAGCAGACGACCGCCTGGTTGTTGAGGCTCTCAGCCCGGAAATCAGTTTCAAGGATATGATAGGGACAGTCGAGTCCATATGCCAGACGATACACCCGGTTGAGATCATGACGCAGAGAGGAGACCTCCGCATAGCATCTGCCGGGTGGTGCTGTAATTTTTTCCAGAACAGGACGCAGGAAATCTGCATAGTTTTGCAAATGGTCAGGCAGAGCGGCGGGGCTGATATTATTTTCGGATTGCCCAGGGGCAAGACCCGGGAAGAGCATCATCCGCAACAGACCGCCTAACCCCCTGATATCAGCATGCGGGTTCTGTTCCTTACCGGACAAAGCCGGCCGGGCAACCTCCTTGATTTTCGCCAGGGAACTGCTGGTAATGATAATCCTGTCAGCTGAGAGTTCCTGCTGATAAACACCGTGGCTGTGAAGATATTCAACGCCATGGCAGATCTGCATGAGCAGGGAAAGAATACTTCTTAAGCTCGATTGCCCGGACCTGACCCGACTGGTCAGGGTGGAGCCTTTGATATCTTCCAGAAAATACGCTGAGGCATCACCAGGAACAGGGCCAAAGCAGGCTTCGAGATGGGGATGCATGCCGAGTCGGACCCACTGGTGAATTTGTTCGGCAAAAGAATGCTGTTGCTCTTCTGTTTTGACCAGCGCCGCGTGGGGCACTCGGACAACCAGCTTATCCTGCCGGCCTTGGGGAGTAACGGTATATTCGCTGAACAAGGGGCCTGAGCGGATGCCGATTACGGTAAAGGCGCCAAATATTTTGCGGCCGACAGCCCAGTCGTTTCCTTCCTTGTTACAGAGATGGTGGCTTGCCATGATGCGAAGTGAAGAACATTATTCAACTGTCTCTTTCAATCTTCCTTATCCTGTGGAGAATTTCCTCTATTTCCTTTATGTCATGGCCGGAGGTGGAAATTGCGAGCGCTTTTTTGAGGTGGAAAGTGCTGGTGGTAAAATTACCTTCATAATAAAAATTCTTCCCCAGATAAAGATGAGAAAGGGCCTGATTACCCTTTTTGGACTCAATCTGGGCAAGCTGAAAATAAGCCTTGGGATAATCAACGCTGCTGCCCAGCACTTGCTTGTAAAGGGCCTCGGCCCTTTTATCATCGCCTGACTGCTGGAGAGCCAGGGCAAGATAAAAGGTGCTGTACCAGCTGCCAAGGTCTTTATTGCGGGCATCTTCCAGATACATGAGAGCGGTTTCAAGCTGCCCCCATTGCAGATAGATGATGCCCAGATCGGTGAGGAGAATCGGCTTGTCCGGGTAATACTGCATCACCTGCCGCATTTTCTCCACCGCCTGTTCATAGTTGCCGGTGGACATGTCCGCCAGGGCCAGACCGTAGACGGCCATCATCTTGATATCCTCGTCCGTTGCCTCTCTGACCTCTTTTCGGTATTTACCGTACAGTTTTTGCGGATCCAGAGTCAGGGAAGAAACCCTTTTCTGCATGCGGCGGAAGGCAAACTGATCAAACTTGTGGAATTGCACATCGCTGTTGATATGCATCAGATCCTCCACATAACCCATGCGGAGCTTTGGTTGCGGATGGGTCAGCAGATACGGGGGAATATTGCCCATCCTGATCTTGGACTCCTTGTACATCTTATTCAGCATGGAGAGCATGTCATGGGGGTCCCGCTGCTGACTTTCCATCAGGTTGAAACTGATCCGGTCCGCCTCTTCCTCATCCTGCCGGGTAAAGGCCAGGCTCATGGCGGCACCGGTGGCCATGCCCCCGGTGACCAAGGCCTGGGAGAGGGCGCCGCCGCCGAGGGCGATTCCCGCCAGCATCATGGCCAGGGTGCTGGCGGTGATCTTGGTTGACTTTTCAATGCGGTCGGCAATATGGCGGCTCATGACATGGCCGCACTCATGGGCCATGACACTGACGAATTCACCTTCATTATCCATGGCATTGATGATGCCGGAGTGGAAAAAGATCAATCCTGAAGGAGTGGCAAAGGCATTGAATTCCTTGTTGTCAATGACATAGAAATGGTAATCGAAGTACTGAGGACCGGCCTGCGCAAGAATGGAATCACCGAGATCATTGACGTACTGGCTGACATCAAGCTCATCAACCAGCTTGAATTCCTTGCGGATGATGGCCAGCATGTTTTCGCCATATTCCTTTTCCTCCTTGATGGAAAAGGCATGAACGGTTGCCGGAGAGAAAAAGGTCAGACAGTTAACCGAGAAGAAAAAAAGCAGGACAACCAAGGCAGTAAAACGCTTGAAAACAACAAATGAATGAAAGAGTAATATCGACAATTAAAGAGGCCTTTAAAGAAAAAAATTAAGAAAGGCTCGGAGAAAAAAGGATTATTGGCAAATGAAATTGACAACAACTCAATAAAAAATGTATTTTGGTAGTTTCATCGTTGCAAACAATTATCAATGAACATTCACAATTTGTCAATTCAAAAAATGCTCTGCGAGTTGCACATAACCAACCTGGCCCTCATCGAAAAGCTGTCTCTGGTCTTTGCCGGCGGGCTTTCCGTGCTTACCGGCGAGACCGGCGCCGGCAAGTCCATCATCCTGCAGGCCATTCATCTGCTCTCCGGCGGCAAGGGGTCTTCCACCTGGGTCAGAAGCGGCACCGACAGCACCACCATCGAGGCCCTTTTTGAGGTTGGGGAAGACCACCCACAGATCCTGGAAAAACTCGAGGAACAGGGTTTTGATGCAGATGGTGCCATCGTCATCAAAAGGGTTCTCTCGCAAAACGGCCGCAGCCGTTTTTATATCAATGGCAGCCCGGCAACGGCAAAGATCACCGGCGAACTGGCTGAAAACCTGTTCAGCGTGGCCAGCCAGCATGACCATCAGCAGCTTCTCGCCGCCCGTTATCATCTTGATTTCATCGATGCAGTGGGTGGCCTCTGGCAGCTTCGTCTCGACTTTTCCAGACAATACGACGCCTGGCAGCAGAAGAAAAACGAATACGATGATCTGCGCAGAAAAGAAATGGAAAAGGAACAGCGCAAGGATTTTCTTTCCTTTCAAGTGCGGGAAATTATGGATGCCAGACTTATTCCTGAAGAAGACGGCAGACTGGCCATGGAAAAACAGCGGCTCAAAAGCGCTGATGACATCAACCGGCTGGGCAGAAAAAGTTACTCCCTTCTTTACGACGCCATTGATCCGTTGGCCCAGATGCGGAAAAATCTCGTGCAGATGACGGAACTTGATGCAAGCGTCGCCCCACTGTCCGAGGAGGTCGCCGGCCTCACCTATCAACTGGAAGAAAAGCTGGCGGGACTGCGCGACTACCTTGATACGATCACGGATAACCCCCAGGCCCTTGAAACCGTTATGGCCCGCCTTGATGTGCTGCAGCAGTTGAAAAGAAAATACGGGCCGGAACTTGCCGACGTCATCAGCTATGGCAGCAACGCGGCAACTGAACTCGAGGAGCTGGAGGCCCTTGACGTCCGCCTGGAAAAACTTGAAAAAGAGCTAAAACAGATGGAAGCCGAGCTGCTGTCAGCCGCCGGCGAACTTTCCCGGGCAAGGCGCAAAACAGCGCGGGAACTGGAGGTGACCATCAGAAACGAGCTGCTGTCCCTCTGCCTTGATCGCTCTCTTTTCGAGATAAAATTTTCCGAAGGTGAACCAATGCTCTCCTCCCTTGGCCGCACCGGTGCCGACCGGCCTGCTTTCATGTTCTCGGCTAATCCCGGGGAACCGGTCAAACCCATCGCCCAGATCGCCTCCGGCGGCGAGTTATCCCGCCTGCTGCTGGCTCTCAAATGCCTGCTCGCCCGCAAGGACCAGGTGGAAACCGTCATCTTCGACGAGGTGGATACCGGCATCAGCGGCAAGGCGGCAGAGTCGGTGGCCAGAAAAATCAAGGAACTGGCCACCCATCATCAGGTAATCTGCATCACCCATCTGCCCCAGATCGCCTCCTGCGCCCATGACCATTACCGGGTGAGCAAGTATGTCAGCAATGACCGGACCCACACCGCCATTGTCCTTCTCGATGAAACCGAAAAAGTGATGGAGCTTGCCGGCATGCTTGACGGGGATTCGGTCACCCAGCAGACCCTGGCCTATGTCACGGAACTGATCAACCGTAACCAATAACCGGATTTTTCACCTCTAATGAACAAGCAAGCTACGGCGATCGCCCTCTTTTCCGGCGGACTGGACAGTATTCTGGCCTGCAGAGTGGTGGCTGGACAGGGAATCAGGGTCAAGGCCCTTAAATTCGTTACCCCTTTTTTCGACTACGGCCTGCTGGCGAGAGAGGCCCAATACAGAAAAAAAATTCGGGAGAAATATGATATCGATGTCGAAATCAGAGATATCACCGATCTCTATCTTCAGATGCTGCACGATCCTCCCCATGGTTTCGGCAAGCACTTTAATCCCTGCATCGACTGCAAGATCCTCATGCTCACCGAGGCAAAGAAGCTGCTGGACGCCTATCACGCCTCATTTATCATCACCGGCGAAGTGGTAGGCCAACGGCCCATGTCACAGCGCAAGGATACCCTGCGCGTCATCGAGCGCGACAGCGGCACCGATTCTCTCCTGCTGCGTCCCCTATGCGCCAAGTGCCAGAAACCGACCGCAGCAGAGCTGGCAGGCGTCATCGACCGGGAGAAACTGCCCTACTGCAGCGGTCGCGGCAGAGCAATGCAGATCGAACTTGCAGCCGCATTCGGCATAACCGATTACCCGAATCCGGCCGGCGGCTGTGTGCTGACCGACCTCAATCTGGCCAAACGCATCAAGAAGCTGTACAGGCAAAAAGATCAGGTCAACCGGGACAACATCCGTTTCCTGCTAGTGGGCCGGCAGTTCAGACTGCCCCATGGCGGCTGGTTGGCCATCGGCCGCAGCCAGGAGGAAAACGATGCCATCCTGCGGCTCTGCCAACCCGGAGATCTGGTTTTAAAGCTCAATGACCGGCCTGGTCCAACCGCCCTGTTACGTCATTCCCGCCACCCTGCCGATGTCAGCCTCAGCGCGGCGCTTGTCGTGCGATACGGCAGAAAAATCCCCGGCGGCCCTCTGGCCGCAGAGGTGAAAATGACTCAGGATCAGACAGATACTTTCCTGCGCTCCACTCCCCTGCCTGATGAGCAACTTGCCGGCATAACCATTATTTGATGAGAGAAATCTTGACACCTTATGCTGCAATTTGCTAAAAGACGGCAACTCAAGGCCACCTTAGCTCAGTTGGTAGAGCATCGGATTCGTAACCCGAAGGCCGCCGGTTCGATCCCGGCAGGTGGCTCCAAGAATTTCAAGCACTTAGCACATATCCTGCTAAGTGCTTTTTTGTTTGGTTCTATGCCGGTTCTATGGAATGGACAAAGCACTATCAAAAATGATCAAAGGAAATGGGTTACTTTTCGGGGTATAATCATTAAGGGGATAAATTCAAAATCATTGACATATGCACTGTGACAGGAAGGGAATGATATCCGAAGATATTAAGAAAAATGTTGCGGATCTTGTTGACGGCGGGGCTGTTTTTACGATTCATAATCTCGGAGATATAGAGAGGCTTGAGTCTACAGTCGGCTTGCTTGAGTTTGATGATAATAATTGCATCCGGTGGTGTACGTGCTTCCCGGAAGACCAGCACCATTTCCATGTTTTCCAGGTGTATGGTGTGAGGATGATAAATAAATTCAATTTCGATTTTTTGACGGATTACGGGTTGGTTTCGCTGAATATTTTAGAACCGTATTCGGATGATTATAAATCATATTGGCACGAGTGGGTCAAGGTGCGGGACACGTACCGTGGAGATATGGTGAGAATGTTCTGATTATCTGCTGGTCATTTGCCGCACATGGTTTCCACCAAAAATGTTGACAATATAGTCATTGTTAATAGGGGGGAAGGATGATATCTGAAGAAATCAAAAAAAAGATGCTTAAGCTAGTCCACCGTGGGGCAACAATACGGCTCAAAGATGTTAATTTGGAATTTATCGTGGGTGCTGCAGTATGGGTTAAAAATGAATTTTATTGGTGTCAATGGTTTCCGGAAGACCAGCACCATTTCCATGTTTTAAATATTGAATTTGTAAAAATGCACCACGAGTTGTCTTTTGAATTCGTCAGCGATACGGGGAGCGGCTTTTTGTCAGAATTCGAGCCTTTTGACCAGTATTATGAATACTGGCCTAAATGGGTTGAGGTCAGGGATAAGTACATGCAGCATTTCCCCGATTCAACCCTGTAGGCCCTTAAATCTATCTGCTGTTTATTTCCCGCACATGGCTTCCACCATTGTTTTTTCGTAACCGGAGTATGCCAGGCTCTGAACCACTTTGCCGTTGTTGATCATGAAAAAATTTGTTGCGATTGTATCTTTCTTTATGCGCAACTGCAACATAACAAAATCCTAACTGTTTCAAACATGGAAATGGTGCTGGTCCTCCGGAAACCGTTGACACCAGCAAAAAAATGCATCGTTAACCCACACTACGACGCTTGCAGCAAAGCTCAACCCCTTATCCTTCAGCGTCAGGGCAGCCCCTCGCTCGACAAGCGCCATCATCGATTTTTTAATTTCTTCAGAAATCATTTTTTATTACCTATTGAGGTTTCAGCCAACCATCGCCTCAGCCTTCAAGGGTCTTCAGCGGCAATTTTGCTCTGCATGGTAAGATTTCTCGTTTCCTTCTTCCAGGGATTGCCCTGAAAAGTGCTTTTCTCCTGCCTTTTCAGCATTGCAGTAGAAGCAACCCCGGCAGCATTCCGCAACTTTTCAGCCAATGCCGGATCATTGGCAAGAATCCTGTACTGTTCGGTTAAATTTCGTGTTTCCTGCAACCATGGATTTTTTGTCAAAAAGTTACCCTCAGGATTCATAACCCGAAGGCCGCCGGTTCGATCCCGGCAGGTGGCTCCAGTTATTATCGATATATCAGATAGTTAGCGAGAACGTTTTTTCTCCGATACACTGAAAACGTCGCGTGTAACTCTATAACTATTTAACTTCTCTGACCCTTCCCCACCCTCCATCTGCCATTTTTTCATAAACAACGGTTATCACCCTCGATTCCCCAGGTTTCCCACATCGGCGAAACAAGGTTTGATCACACGACCAAGATGTGAAGACATTTTCTCACCCGCCTGACTTGAAGAAAAAAAGAAAAAAGATGAGAGAAAAAAAATCCCCGGTTACAAAATAATTGTATTATGTTCATATATAGTTATGTGTTGTGGGCGACATCTTATCATTTTAACCTTAAGGAACTCAGAAGCCATGAGCAAAGCACAAGACAGCAAGAAGGAAGCTAAAAAGAAACCGGCAAAAACCACAAAAGAGAAAAAAATAGCCAAGAAGGCAAAAAAAGAAGACAAGAAGACCTTTGGAGGGTCATAAAGCGGCTCTCCGCTGGACTTGCCAAGAGAGAGGTCGGCATGCACCGGATCGCCCTGACCCGTCACCAACAGGTCCGCTTGTCCTATCTCGTGCTGTTTGGTGTCCGGGAAGAACGATTGTCATGCCAACATGCCTGCAAAGGAAAGAAAATTCATGAGAAAAATGGTAGCAAAAGAAGAAATGAGTCTTCTTTCGTTTTTGACAGGTTGCGGCTATTCGAAAAAAAAGGTGAAGCAACTGGTCAAGCATCGGGCAGTTCTGGTCAGTTGCATGACGGCCAAGCGGCATGATCAAGGTTTGTTGCCAGGGGACGAGATAGTCATCAAGACGGAAAAAGAAATGAGCGAAGAGGGCCATCAGTGCCCCGGCCTGGAGATTGTTTATGAGGATGATGATGTGATTGTCATAAACAAACCGGCAAAGCTGTTGACCATTGCCACGGAAAAAGAAAAAATAAAAACCGCTTATTACAAACTCACCGCTTATCTCAGAGAACGGACCAGAGCCAAAGAGCAACGCATCTTCATTGTCCACCGATTAGACCGTGACACCTCGGGTTTGCTGGTTTTCGCCAAAAACGAAACCTCCCAGCAGACCCTGCAGGAAAACTGGCAGAAAGTTGACAAGAAATATGCTGCCATTGTCGAGGGAGTCCCTAAAGAGAAGAGCGGGCAGGTGTCCAGTCACCTGCGGGAGTCAAAATCTTTGCGGGTCTACTCGGTCAGTGGCAACGATGAGGAGGGCAGATTCTCTGTGACCAATTTTGAAGTGGTGAAAGAGGGCGCCGATTGCGCCCTCCTCAATATCAGTCTTGAAACCGGCAGAAAAAATCAGATCCGGGTGCACCTGGCCGACATCGGTCATCCGGTGGCGGGAGACAAAAAATACGGGGCAAAGACAGACCCGCTGGGACGCCTTGCCCTGCACGCCTATTACCTCGCTTTTGACCACCCGACCATGGGAAAACGTCTGGAGTTCCAGATCAAAATGCCCGGGAAATTCAATACGCTTTTTTCAAAAAAATCAGAAGATGAAGATGACGGCACCAAAAAGTCCTGAATCAATTTAAAACTTGACTTTTAGAAAATTTGTAGTAATCTAATCAAGATAAGCCGCGGGGTGGAGCAGTCCGGTAGCTCGTCGGGCTCATAACCCGAAGGTCAGAGGTTCAAATCCTCTCCCCGCTACCAGAAAATTCAAAGGGTTACAATTTTTTTTTGTAACCCTTTTTTTTTATTGATGCCACCACTCCTGATTTCCCCCCACACTCCAGCCCCCCCTTCCCCCCTCTGAATCGCTTCCTTGCCAGCATTACCGCAAATCTGTATTTCTCCCCAACCCGTCCATTTGCGTTTGATAACTTCACTTTGTCTGTGATAAGTTAGGAACTGGACAAGCGTTCATTTTCTTCAAAAAATAATCAGGGGAGGACTTGAGATGAATATCGCCTGGGTTCAGCTCATACTCTCCAGTCTTGCGCTCAGCATCATTTCGCCTCCCATCCTTTTTGCCCAGAATGAAGATGTTGCAGCCCTTGCCCAGCAGGAAAAGGAGATGCTTGACCTCTTTTACGCAACAAGCAGCCTGGCGACCCGAACCCCGCAGCCCGTCAGTGAAACCCCGGCTCTCATTAATGTCATTACCGCGGAGGATATCCAGCATATGGGCGCACGTGATGTGCGGGACGTGCTGACGCATACCCCCAATGTCCAGATCGGCATCGTCGCGGTAGGCACTCCGCAGATCACCATGCGCGGCATGCAGTCCAGCGGAGCGGAAAAGGTCAAGATCATGGTTGACGGCCATGATGTCACGAATTCCCTCACCGGTGGCGGCGCCTCTTTTTTCCTCGATATGCCGGTGGATTATATCCAGAAAATCGAGGTGCTGCGGGAACCCGGCTCAACCCTTTACGGCAGTGACGCCCTGACCGGGGTAATCAACATCGTCACCACCCGCTCTCTTCATCTTGACAGAACCATTGCCGCCTCCAGGTTTGACACCTTTGACAGCCAGCGTCTTAATGTCGAGCACAGCAGATCCGCTGGCAATCTGCATATCTGGAGCAATGTCAACTATTTCAACACCAACGGCCCCAATGTGACGATTGCCGAGGATGCCCTCTCAGCCACTCCGAATGCCGCCATCAGCAACGCCCCCTCCTCCACCAACGAATGGCAGGAAAGGTCCGATTTCTCCCTTGGCGCCAATACCGATGCCTTTCGCTTTCAATGCCAGTACATTAGCCAGCGTGATGGCGGTTATTTCAATCCCGGCATGTCCCTGTCCGACAACACCAATATCGACATGGATTATTTCTGGAGCGACCTGGCCTACGAAACCTCTTTCTGGCAGGATATGCTTTCCCTGCAGGCAAAGTTGCTATACAACCACTACGATCACGATTATCAGATCAATCTGCAACCGCCTGGATTCAGAAGCGGAAATGGTACCTATCCTGACGGCATTTACTCCTTCCAGCAGGCAACCATCGACGAATACGGCGCGGACCTCCAGCTTGACGGCCATTTCTTCACTGACCATCTCCTGACCATCGGCAGTGAGATCAAAAAAAGCAGACTGCACGACGTCAACCATCTGGCCAATTACAATCCTGTCCCTCTGCCCGCTATCATTGATGTGTCCGACACCTTCAACTGGATGGAAAGTGCCGACCGTTTCTTTTACAGCTTTTTTCTGCAGGACCAATGGCAGATAGATGAAAACATGCTCATTGTTCTCGGCAGCCGTTTTGACGACTACGACGACGTTGGCAACGCTTTGAGTTCCAGCCTTGGGGTGTCTTACCGGTTTGATCCCCGGTATCGGCTGAAACTGCAATATGGCGAGGGATTCCGCGCCCCGAGTTACCGGGAACTCTACAAACTTCCGGCCGGTTCCCCCCTGCGGGGAGACACAAACCTTGAACCTGAATCCAATCAAACCTACCAGGCAACCATAGAATGGCAGAAGGATGTCAACCTCAAGGTAGAGCTTGCGGGCTTTGTCAGCAAGGCTGACGATGTGATCAACAAGGAATACGAATCAGCCCAGACAATATCAAACACCTTCACCAACGGCGGCACCTATGACAGCAAAGGGGTGGAGCTCAGCATCAGCGGCAGAATCAGCCCGGTCGAGCTGTCCGCCAACATCTCCTACACAGACAGCGAAAATGATACCGGAGAGGATGTACCCGGCGTGGCCCCCTGGCTCGGTTCGGCTATTATCAACTGGCCCTTTGCCGACTACTATAATTTCAATATAAGTTTTTCTTATACAGGTAAGGCTGCGGCAGCGGCCGATGATACCCGTGGCGAGGTTGATGATTTTCTGCTCACCGACCTGGCCCTCTCGCTCAAGGATGGGCTCGGTCGGATTCAGGGCCTTGAGATTATTGCCGCTGTGCACAATCTTTTTGATGTGGACTATGCATATCCGGAATATTCCGGCAAACTCGTCAATCATTACCAGAGGCCGGGCATCAGCGCGGATCTCTGGTTACGGTATCGATTCTAAAACAAAGAGAGGCAGCGTGAGAAATAACATTTTTGTTTATGCTCCTCTCCTGCTGCTTCTCCTGCTCCACCCTCAGCTGTCAGTGAGCGCGGACACCGGCCCCGTTGCCCTCGTCTATCGTAAAGATCTCCCCCTGCATCGACAACTAGCGGAAAAGATGGGCTCTTCTCTTGCCAAAGAGGGCGCTCGCATCGCCACAGTTGACTGGCCGATCTCCTCTGCCTGGACCCCGGAAAATGAGAAGGCGTTTACGGACCAGAAACCCTCGTTTGCCATCGCGCTTGGCGATGTTTCCCTGGCTTTCTGCCGGAGAGCCGCCCCTGCTCTCGGCGGTTTTTTTCTCTTGGTCAGCAATCAGGATCAGATGGCGGAGGCGGAACGTTCCGGACGGTGGACAGGTGCGGGGCTCTGGGTCAAACCGGAAACACAGCTGGAAAAATTCCGTGCCCTGCTTCCCCAGGTCAAAACCCTCGGCAGCGTGGTTTCTGCAGGATTTTTCAGCCAAGAGCAGCTCGCCGGCCTGCAGAAAACAGCAAAGCAATTCGGCTTTGATCTTGATATCATTGAAGTGGCGCAACGTCGTGACGTTCTTGCGGCAATCACCCAGGTCTACAAAAGAAGCGATGCTTTCTGGATGATGCCCGACCCACAGCTGCTCAACGAAATCACCCTGGCAGAGATGCTGCGGCTGCAGACCACCTACGCCCGGCCCCTGCTTGCTCTTTCTCCCCGTTTTGTCCAGCTGGGCGCCCTGCTCTCGGTCAACACCTCCCTTGACGAATTGTCGAAGCAGGCTGTCCTCATGGCAAAAAAATCTGCCGGGACCCAGCACCCGGGGCCAATGGAGCCCCTCCCGGACCGTTGCTATATTGTGCACGTCAACTCTGATGTTGCCCAAAAACTGCACTTCACAACCCCTGCGGTAATGCAGTCATCCTTTGATTTTATCACCCCGGCCAATGGGGAAAAGCCATGAAGCATTCCCTCAGAATGATACCAAAAACTCTCCTCGGCCAGATCCTGGCAGGCTTTACCATAGTTATTCTCAGCTATTCTTTTATTATTCTCACTGCCCATTCCTTCTTTGAGGACAGGTTCTTCCTGACCCTGCAACAGGAAAAAGGGGAGCAGCATGTCACCTTTCTGTCAAGACTTGCCGCTACCGGGCTCTATACGGAAAATTCCCTGCATCTGCAGGAACCGCTCAAGGCCATCATGGACAGGCCCGAGGTGGTGGCGGTTGCCATCTACCGCCAGGACGGCAGCCTGTGGGTCGAGCAAACGAAAGCCAATGTCATCTTTGCGGAACTACCCCGGGGCACCGTCCTTGACTTACTGGAAAAAAGCCGGCAGGGGCAAAAACTGGAACCTGTCTTCACCTCCAGAATATGTGATTTTCTCGCCCCGATCACCATCACCCATTTTGACGAATTTGCCGAAGCAAACTCTTCATCCGCCGAGAAGCAGCTCATCATCGGCCTAGCCCAGGTGCAGCTTTCCACAGAACTCCGGCAGGCACAGATCAGGCGGGGACAACTGCTTGATCTTGCCATCACATCGCTGGCCATCATCCTCTCGGTCATAGTGGGCCTCTGGCTTTCGCGCAGACTTTCCGCCCCGGTCAGGGCACTGACGGCGGGCGCCAAACAGGCAACTGAGGGCCAATACCCGGAACCCATCGAAAATTCCTCCACCGGCGAGCTTGCCGACCTGACCCAGGCCTTCAACCGCATGATCATGGCCAGAAAAGAGTCGGAAAAAAACCTTTACCGGGAACTGATGCTTAATGAAGGCCTGGCCAAGCTGTCACGGGAATTGATTTCCTCCACCGACTCCATCGAAAAAATCGCCCATTTCGTTCTCATAAAGGCACAGCAGCTCACCGACAGCAGCCATGGTTTTGTCTCCTCCATTGACCAGAAAACAGGGGAAAATATCTGCCACACCCTCACCGAGATGATCAAAGGCCAGTGCGATATCAAACCCGACCGGCAGAAAATCGCTTTTCCCCCGAACCAACAGGGGAAATACAATGGACTCTGGGGGCATGTCTTAAACAGCAGAAAATCCCTTTTTACC
Source organism: Desulfobulbaceae bacterium (assembly GCA_023230525.1). Classification (GTDB taxonomy): domain Bacteria; phylum Desulfobacterota; class Desulfobulbia; order Desulfobulbales; family SURF-16; genus SURF-16. The sequence continues at coordinate 6,932 of JALNXE010000032.1, read as the reverse complement.
AATACCGGTGATCATCAGGCTGCCACCGGAGTTCCGCCGGGTCACGTCAAAATCGACAAATTCCTTTCCGTGCCCGTTATCTTCAACGAAGAACTTGTCGGCCAGATCGCCCTGGCCAATTCCGGCAGGGACTACACCGATCATGATGTGGCCAATATTGAACGGCTGGCCGATCTTTACGCTCTGGCCATCAACCGTCAACGAGCCCTGCGGGAGCGGGAAAGATTGCTGGCCGATCTGCGCCAGGCCCAGAAAATGGAAGCCATCGGCACCCTGGCCGGAGGAATTGCCCATGATTTTAACAACATCCTAAGCGCCATTCTCGGCTTTACGGAAATGTCTCTCATGGAGGTCAAGAAAGATTCTAAACTTCACCACAATCTTTCCATGGTGCATAAGGCCGGCGACCGGGCGCGGGACCTGGTTGCCCAGATCCTCACCTTCTCCAGACACAGCCAGGCTGAACGGCACCCGATCCTGGTGGCCCCCATTATTAAAGAGGCCCTGAAGCTGCTGCGCGCCTCCCTGCCCTCCAGTATTGAAATCCGCCAGAACATTCAGCCCTGCAGCGGGAAGGTGCTGGCCGACCCGGTACAGATCCATCAGATCATGATGAATCTCTGCACCAATGCCTTTCATGCCATGGGCGGAAAGGGAGGCGTGCTGGAGATCATGCTTATTGAGGAAGAAATTGACGGAAAGCGGGCGGAGCAGATCAGGGACCTGCAACCCGGACCATATCTGCGGCTGTCGGTCAGCGATACCGGATCAGGCATCAAACCGGAGATTATCGACCGTATCTTCGATCCCTTTTTCACCACCAAGGAAAAGGGGCAGGGAACGGGCATGGGGCTTTCCATGGTGCATGGCATCATGAAGGAATATAACGGCGCGATCAAAGTGCAGAGTGAAGTGGGCCGGGGCTCCGTATTGCATCTCTACTTTCCGCTGATTCGAGGCGTCGACGATCTGACGGATAACGTCGAAGCGCCGTTGCTGGTCAAGGGAAAGGGCCGCATCCTTTTTGCCGATGATGAAAAGGATCTGGCGGAGATGGGCCGCAACCTGCTTGTCCTGCTCGGATACGATGTCGTGAGCTGCAGTGACAGCCTTGAGGCCCTGAATATTTTCAAAAAGGATCCGGGCAGTTTTGATCTGGTGATCACGGATCAGACCATGCCCATGATGAGCGGCGTGGAGCTGGCCAGGGAAATCTTGAAAATCCGGCCGCAGATCCCGGTGTTCCTCTGCACCGGCTACAGTTCATTCGTTTCGCAACAGGATGCGAAACAGCTGGGTATCCGCGAATTTTTCCTGAAGCCCATTTCCGCGGAAGAGTTAAGCCAGGCAATCCACAGACACCTCAATACCAGGTGACATCCTGACAGCTGCAAATATTATTTTGACATTTCATGAAGTTTTCTGTAGGTTCTTAACTGATAACTTATTAATTTCCATAAATAATCTATATGCCTGATCTTGCCGGATCACTTGCTGACCAAGAGCTGCCGCCTGAACCGGGAAGAAATAACGATGACAAAAAAAACAGCACAGTACCAAATGAAAAATTCCGCACCCTCTTCCTCTGCAACCTTTACGGTTGAAGGGCCTATTTTCGGCCTGAATATCATCAAGGATGGTAAACCCTTAAGTTTTGACCGTTCCCAAGGGAAAAAGACCTCCCCCGGCAAAACAAGACCGGAGAGGGCGAGAGAGATCCCGCCGCCTCCTCCCCCACCTGAGGAAGAGCTGGTAGAGGAAGAGCCGGTAGTTGCCGAGCCGGTATTGGCGGTCCCTGACGATTCATGGGACATCTCGCTGTTTGACGTGCCCCCTGTTGAGGGCAGAATCAGATTTCATGATTTTGATATCCCGCTGAGCATCATGCACGGCCTGGCCGACCTTTCCTTCAATTACTGCACCCCCATTCAGTCGGCGGTAATCGAACATACATTAGGCGGCGGGGATGCAACCGGCCGGGCCCAGACAGGCACGGGCAAGACCGCGGCTTTTCTGATCACCGCCCTTACCAGGCTGCTGCGCTCCCCGATAAAAACCAAGAAAACGGCCAGCCCCAGAGCCCTTATCATTGCCCCCACCCGGGAACTCGTGCTGCAGATTGCCGATGACTGCGATACTCTCAGCCGCTATACAGGGCTCAACATTGTCGCTGTTTACGGAGGCATGGATTACCAGAAGCAGCTTTCAAGGCTTGCCGGCCGGCAGGTGGATATCGTGGTGGCCACACCGGGCCGTCTTCTCGATTTCCAGCGCCGGCAGGCCATCCATCTCGGTCAGGTGGAGATCTTTGTTATTGATGAGGCGGACCGCATGCTTGATATGGGGTTCATCCCCGATGTCAGACACATCATCTACAGCCTGCCGCCCAAAACGAAAAGACAGACCCTGCTCTTCAGCGCCACCCTGACGCCGGAGGTAACCAGCCTCTCTTCCCAGTGGACAAAAGATCCGGTAATCGTTGAGATCGAACCGGAACATGTGACGGTTGATAATGTGGAAGAGATTGTCTATCTGGTCACCGCGGAGCAAAAATTCGCCCTTCTCTTCAACATCATCCACCTGCAGAACCTGGATCGCGTTATTATCTTCGGCAACCGCCGGGACGAGACACGAAAACTTACCGACATGCTCAAGCAATGCAACATCAAATGCGAACTTCTTTCAGGAGATGTTGATCAAAAGAAAAGGATGCAGACCCTGGAAAATTTCAAGGCCGGCAAATTCCGGGCGCTGGTGGCCACCGATGTGGCGGGCAGAGGAATTCATATTGAGGACGTGAGCCATGTGATCAACTACACCCTGCCGTATGACCCGGAGGATTATGTCCACCGGATCGGCAGAACGGCCAGGGCCGGTAAAAGCGGGACGTCGATCAGTTTTGCCAGCGAGGAAGACTCATTTTACATCCCGGATATTGAAGAGTATATCGGCCACAAACTGCACTGCACGTATCCGGAAGAACAGTGGCTGAAACTGCCCGAGACAATTGATGCGGGTAAGCTGAAGAGCAGCAGCAGCCGGCCAAGAGATAAATCCCGATCATTCCGACCGGGATCTCGCGGCAGAAACGGCGGAAAGAAGTGAAAGGAGAACAGGTGGTTAGGTGGTTAGCCTATAGTCTTTTAGTAAGGCAAAACAACTAAAAGCCTAAACAGCTGACCCCCTACAGACTAAACACCTGCTGTTTTCTAGTCCGCCAGAGGCAATACAATTTCAATGAGATGGTCGAAATCCACCGGTTTGGGGATAAACCCATCCATGCCGACTTTTTCACATTGCCCCTCAAAATCCTTATAGGCACAACCGGATATGGCAAAAATGGGGGTATAGGTTCTGCCCTCAACTTTTTCCCGGCGGCGAATGATCCGGGTGGCCTCCAGTCCATCTATTCCAGGCATTTTGATATCCATGAGAATGGCGGCAAAATCTTGCTGTTCCCATTTTTCGATGGCTTCTTTGCCGTTTACCGCCTCTTCAACCGGCAGCTCATGAATGTTGAAAAACTCTTTCAGGAAAAAACGAATCAGCTTCTCATCGTCAACCACTAAAAATCGTTTTTTCGTACTTATCACTTTGGCTTCCCTGTCTTGTAGGCAGTTATCATTTCAATTGCACATCTTTTAAGCCGTTGTAAAAAATAACATGGCCAGAGAAATGCGCCCCACCGGCACTCTTTTCAGTACCCCCTTGAGGGGTATAAGGAGCCGTAACGAAATTGAAAAAATGGCCATGTTATTTCGTGACGGCTCCTAAAGTCTCATGTTTGACTTTCACTTGGAAAATACGCCCTTAGCCAGGTTATTTCAAGCAAAATATCTGCATCGGATTGTTACTGTCGGCCAAGGCGGAAAAATACCAATGAATGGCTGGCCCATGAACAGGGAACCCCTTTTTTATTGCATGATTTTTTTGAAAAAATTAGCAAAAAAACAACAAGCGGACTGGGGAATGCTGGGCGGGATATTTTAGTGCGCCAAGGGCATGACACATTCAAGCAACTTGTTGATAACGACCGGCTTGGCGATGAAGCCGTCCATGCCTGCCTTTTTACAATACTCCTCCGGATTGAGCAAGGTGCAGCCTGAAATGGCGAAAATCGGGGTATATGAGCGATCATGCTCCTTTTCTTTCTGCCGAATGATGCGGGTGGCCTGCAGTCCATCCATTTCAGGCATTTCGATATCCATGAGGATTGCATTAAAATCCTCATGCTCCCATTTCTCAATGGCCTCCTTGCCGTTCACCGCCTCTTCGCAGTCAAGATCATAGTATCTGAACAGATCTTTCAGAAATGAGCGGATCAGGTACTGATCATCAACTATCAGAAATCGCTTCGGCATGATGAACATGTTTTTTTGCCCGGGTTCATAATAAAGGCCGTGATGTCGTTACGCTGAATAACATCTTCTCGTACCGATGATAACCTTGCTGATTTTCCAGTTTTTCCGGCTGTCGGACAGATGGTGTTTGGTAATGGCCACTATCGGTTCCGGACTCGCCTGCGGATAATCAGCATAATCCGCATTTGAAAAAGGATCGTTGATCTCCTCGTTGATCTCAGGATCGGACAACTCAATTTCCAGCAGGATATCTTCAATATTCCCGTCGTAAGAGTGCGGCCCATTTTTCGGAGCAGTTGCGATCAGATCACCTTTACCTTCCATGCGCAGCAGATCAATGAAGAAACGTTGGCTTATATCTTTTTCATCAACTATCATAATCTTTCTCATCCTTGATAATGGTGAATAATATCTAACCAAACCATTTTAACCGTTAAACACATGAAATTTTTATGCCGTGAACGCCAAAATATGAAAAAAATATGAAAAAATGAGAAATCGGCCAAAACGACCATTTTACCGGATGAATACCATTTGAGGAGCAAACAGTGCGACTAGCTATCTCAGCAGGATATCCTGACACAGCTGACACAGACATGCAGGAAAGCCATATTGCGCCCGGCAAAACAGGGGGACCAGGAAGGGGAAGGAATTACGAACAGCGCAATTTTTCTTGCGGGATAAGGTAAGCCGTTGTAAAAAAACATGGTCAGAGAAATGCGCGGAATGGCATAAAGAGCCGTAACGAAATTGAAAAAATGGCGCTCCTAAAAGAAAATCAGCTCACCAGCACTCAGTTTTTTTCTGATGAAGAGGAAGGAGACAAGGGGATGTCATTGTTGCGGATGAATTGACTGAGAGACTGGCGGGTAAGCCCGATCAGCCGTGCGGCAATGCTGATATTGCCGCCGGTCCTTTTCAGGGCCTCCCGGGCCAACCGGTAACGCACCTCTTTCATGGATGGCAGCTCATCACCGAAACAGACATTGGGCTCGCAGTCCGGATCGGTTTTGCCTTTGGCATCTTTAGCCTCACCCAACCCCATGCTTTTGGCAAACGGCTCAAGCCCCAGAATCGCCCCCTGCTGCCGGCTCACCGCATCAAATATCATGGCCTTGAGCTCCCGGATATTGCCCGGGAAAGAATAATTTGCCAGGAGGGTATACAGCTCGGCAGGCACGCTGAACTGCTTTTTACCGAATTCCATCGCCGCAAGTTTGACAAAATGAGGGACAAGCAGCGGCAGATCATCAGAGCGGTTGCGCAGCGGCGGCAGATGCACATGGTGGGCGTTCAGCCGGAAGTAGAGATCCTTCCTGAAGGTGCCCGCCAGAAGCATTTCTTCGATATTGCGGTTGGTGGCGACAATGATGCGGGCATCACTGGTTTGCGGGATATCCGCTCCCAGGGGGTGGAATTCCTTCTCCTGCAGCAGACGCAGCAGTTTAATCTGGGATTTCAGACTGAGGTCGCCGATTTCATCCAGAAAAAGAGTGCCGGAGGCAGCCTTGAGGATCTGCCCGTCCCTGCTGTTCGTCGCGCCGGTATAGGCGCCTCGGACATGGCCGAACAGGGTATCGGCAAAAACGTCATCGTCGATGCCCGCTACGTTGACCGCGACAAAACGGCCGTCCCTGCCGCTGGCCCGGTGCACGGCCCGGGCGGCAAGCTCTTTGCCCACCCCGGTTTCACCGCTGATGAGCACCGGCTGGGCGCTTGGACCTATCTGCTCAATATAATGGAAGATGTTCAAAACTTCCCGGTTGCCGGTCAACGAGTCATAAAAGAGATCAGGCTGGGCGGGCAGGCTGTCCTGTTCCTTGCCGCGCAGGGCCTTATTTTCCCGGCGCAGTTCCCGCACCTCCAAGGCCCCGCTGATGCACGCCAGCAGACGTCCGCTGCTGAGCGGCTTGGTGATATAGTCAAAGGCCCCTTTTTTCATGCAGCCCACCACCATGTCAATGGATTCCGTGGCCGTGGCCATGATGACAGGCAGCTGGGGGAAATGGGAAACAATCTCCTCCAGCAGTTCATCGCCCTGCACATGGGGCATGGTGATATCCAGAAACACCAGCGACGCCCCCTGTTCATGGAGAACGGGCAGCACCTTGCGGCTGTCGTTGATGGCTATGACGTTGTTATAGCCGTTGATGGCAAGTATGCGGGCCACGGCCCTGGAGACATCCACCTCGTCATCGACTAGGACAATGGGCCGGTCCGGCTGGAGCAGCTCTTTCATTATTGCGGCAAACCTCTGACTTTCATTTCCTCGGCACAGCCTGCGCTGCTCTGCCAAACTGCATCATTATAGCACAGTCTCAAGCAATACGATCGGCATTTTCCACGGGAATGAAGACCCGGAAGGTCGCCCCTTCTCCCTCGCTGCTTTCCACGGCAAGATGGAAGTTCAGCTCCCTGATGATGCCGAGGGTAACGGACAGACCGAGACCGGTGCCCTCCCCCACCCCCTTGGTGGTAAAAAAGGGTTCAAGGCAGCGTTTGAGCACCTCCTGATTCATGCCGATGCCGTTATCCTTCACCTCGAGGATAACGACCTGGCTGGAGGTTGTC
>JALNXE010000031.1 GCA_023230525.1 Desulfobulbaceae bacterium | reverse complement strand
TGGGCGATAAGACGCAGTATCAGAGGGCGGTCAAGCACCGGAAAGAGAGGTTTCGGCCTGAGCAGGGAATAGGGCCTCAGCCGGGTGCCGAAACCCGCGGCAAGTATCATGGCTTTCATGAAAGAATTGTGAAAAAAAGAGTTGAGAGTTAGGGGTTTGGGACGGGTCAGAACACCAATCTGCCGTCTGCTCCCTCTTGCACCCCGACCACCACAATTCCGGCCTTATCGGCCTGGCTGATTACCGTCTCACGATCAAAAAAAAGCGCCTGGCCTGCTTCGACCGCCAATACGGCGGCCTTGGCCTCTTGCATGGATTCAATGGTGGTCGGGCCAATGGCCGGCAGATCAAAACGGAAATCCTGATCAGGCTTTTTCACCTTCACCACCACCGCGTTTTCCCGGGCCAGGGCCCCGCCCCGTTTAATGGCGGCATCCGTCCCCTCGATGGCCTCCACGGCCACCACCGCCATATCGCGGACCACCACGCACTGGCCGATATCAAGTTTACCGATGGCGCGGGCCATCTGAAAACCGAAGTCAATATCACGCCTCTGGCCGGCCGTGGGCTTTTTGCGGGTGAGAACGCCGGCCGGAAAAAGCAGATGCTGCAGATAAAGGGTGGACTCAAGCACCTTGATCCCCTCCCTTTCCAGCTCCCCGGCAAAGGCCCGCAGAATGGCGTCATCCTGGCGCACGTCAATTTTATTCCACAGGGAGATCCCTTTCAGGTCAGGCAGCACGTCACGGAAAATACGGGTTTTGGTGATGGTGCCGAGAAAAACCGCTTCCGCCACCTGCTCTTTTTGAAAGAACTTGATGATCTTACCCAGCTGGCCGAGTTTTACCCAGCAGAAACAATCCGCTATGGCCTCCAGATCCGGATGGCTCTCCCCTTTGTGGCCGATAATGACCACCTCTCGCCCGGCTTTTTTCGCCGCTTCGGCAAAAAGATAGGGAAACTGCCCCCCGCCGGCAATGATGCCGATCCTACTCGTCATCACTGCTCAGTCTTACCACATTGCGATTGGAAACGTTGAAAAATTCAACCATCCTCGCCACCGGGGCGGAGTCGGGAATTTCCGTCTTCACCTTTTCCAGCGCTTCCTGGAGCAGCAACTCCTTTGTTTTGAATATCAAGGTAAATGCCCTGCCGAGATTTCTGATATCGTCATTGCTGAATCCGGCCCGCTTGAGCCCGATCTTGTTAATGCCGCGCACCTGCATGTCATTGCGGATACCGGCCACAATCACATAGGGCGGCACATCCATGCTGATCCCGGACATGCCGCCGATAAAAGAGTATTCCCCGATGCGGGAAAACTGATGGACCGCCGTCATGCCGCCCACGGTAACCCGTTCGCCGATCTCCACATGCCCCCCCAAAGTGGCATTATTGACCAGAATGACGTTGTTGCCGATCGTACAGTCATGGGCCACATGGGAATAGGCCATGAGCATGCAGTTGCTGCCGATGGTGGTGACCCCGTGGCCGCTTGGACTGCCGCGATGGAGGGAACAGTATTCCCTGATGATATTGCTGTCACCGATTTTCAGTAAGGTTTCCTCACCTTTATATTTGATGTCCTGGGGAGGGGCGCCGACGCAGGAAAATGCCCCGATGTTATTGGCCTTACCGATGATAAGGGGGCCGGAAAGAAAGGCATGGGGACCTATCTGGGTCTCAGCATCGATCCTGACCCCTTTGCCGATGATCGCATAGGGTCCAATAGAAACCGAGGAATCGAGTTCAGCACCCGGGTCGATAATTGCTGTAGGGTGAATTGTCATATTTGCACAAAATGTTTAAGTATTACATGTTAAAATACATGCCGCTTCCCGGCATGTCTCACAAAACGCAGGGAGGGAACAGACAATGAAAAGCTTGACTTATTAACACAGTCGGCCTGTAATTACCAGCCTTTCCCGCAACCGGCAAAAGGCATCAGGAAAAGGTGGCCATCAATTCCGCCTCTGCTGCCAGCTGGCCATCCACAAAGGCCTTGCCGGCAATTTTGAAGAGTTTAGCCTTGCGTTTCAAAATATTCAGTTCATAGATAATCTGATCACCGGGAACGATTTTTTTCCTGAAGCGTACCCCGTCCATGCCGGCAAAATAGACCAGATTCCTGCCGACCTTTTCTTTATCAGTGAGGTAGGCCAGTATTGCCCCGGCCTGGGCCATCCCCTCCATCACCAGCACTCCGGGCATTATCGGCTCAAGGGGGAAATGCCCTTGAAAAAAAGGCTCATTGATGGTGACATTTTTCAATGCCTTGATCGTTTCCCCGGGGGTCACCTCCAGAATCCGGTCAACCAGAATAAAGGGGTAGCGGTGGGGAAGCAGTTTTAAAATTTCATTTATATCAAATTGCGTGACGACTTCACTCATCTCCTGTCTCCTTGTTTTTATCATCACCTGCCAGTTCACTCACCTGTTTGCGCAGGCGGCGAACATCTTTCAACAACTGGGGAATCCGGGAAAAAGCAGTGGCCGCCTGCAGCCATTCCTTATAGGCGATAGCCGGGAATCCGGCCACCACCGAGCCCGGCTTGACATTGCTGTTGATGCCGCTCCGGCCCGCTGCCATGACCCCGTCGCCGACCTCCACATGATCGCCGACCCCGGATTGGCCGGCCAGCACCACGCCGTTGCCCAGCTTGCTGCTGCCGGCAAGTCCGCTTTGCGAAACCAGCAGGCATCCCTCCCCGACCTCCGCATTATGGCCGATCTGCACCAGATTATCGATTTTCGTCCCCTTGCTGATCAGCGTGCTGCCGAAGGTGGCCCGGTCAATGCAGGTATTTGCTCCGATCTCGACATCATCTTCAATCACCACATTACCGACCTGGGGGCGTTTGATATGGATGCCCCGGGAATTGGTGGCATAGCCGAAGCCGTCACTGCCGATCACCGCGCCGCTGTACAGAATCACCCGGCTGCCGATTCTGCAGCCGGCCCGCACCACCACATTTGCCTCGATAATTGTCTCGTCGCCGATGATCACGTCATCGCCGATAACCACTCCGGACTCGATGACCACGTTCTCCCCCAGACTGACCCGTCGGCCGACAACCGCCAGCGGCGCAATGGACACCGAAGCAGCAATGCGGCAATCCGCGCCGATCACGGCATGGGCGTCAATCCCCGGAGGCGGGAGAGGCCTTTGATAGAAAAGGTTGTGTATAATGGCGGCAGCCAGGTAGGGATTCTTCACCCGGATGGCCGGCAGGGCCACTTCCTGTATATCATGGGGCACAATGACCGCCGAGGCTCTGCTCCGCTCCAGCTGGTCAGTATATTTTCCCCGGACAATGAAGGTGATCTCCCCGGCAGAGGCATTGGCCACATCGTTAAAGGCCGCAATCCTTACCTCCGGATCACCGAGCAATTCTCCCTCAACCAAGGCGGCAAGCTCCGCCAGCGTTCGTGTTTCCTGCGTCATGTTCTGCTCTGCGTTAGTTTTTTACAGCCCGGGATCGGCAATACCGCTGAAGGTATTTCAACTTTCTGAGTTGTGGTAACATGTTGAAATTAAATTGATATCCTCATGGCCACCGTAGCTTGTTTCCAGAGAATTCCGAAGCCAGAAATCAGGAGCCAGAATAAAACGTAATAAAATCAGCCATTCTGAATTCTGTCTCCTGAATTCCCATGACGGAGATCAGAGCAGCAACCATGTCACAAAAATATCGTTATTTCTATAAAATAGATCAAGTCAGAAAGTTCTGAAGGTCTCATGCGCCTCAGATCCCCAATCAATCTTTCTGCTCACGGCGTTTAATCTATCAGATATTCCCGTCTGAACAATAAAAAAAACGGGTGCGTTTCCCATTTCTGAGAAACGCGCCCGTCTGACAGACAAAACCTGCGGCAAACGTCCTGTTGGTATCTATACGCGAAAGGTCTGTTAGAGAATCCCGTTTACTCTGTCGCGCAGGATCCCTGACGGCTTAAAGGTAACCACCTTCCGGGCAGTCAAGATCAACTCCTTGCCGGTCTGGGGATTACGTCCCCTTCTGGCATTTTTGTCTTTTATGTTGAATTTGCCAAAACCGCTTATCAGAAGATCCTCGCCATTGGCCAGACAATCCTTGCTGATTTTCAGGAACGTTTCAACAATCGAGGTTGCCTGTGCCTTTGTTAAATTGTGAGTTTGATAAATTTTCTGCACCAAATCAGCCTTAGTCAGGGTCATGTTGCTAAACCTCCATCATTTGTAGAACCATAGGGTTGTGGCCGGACATAGTTGTTTACTTTAAATGCTTGATACCGTTTTTCCCGGCAAACTCAGCCGCAGCACCGAGTTCCTCTTCTAGCCTTAACAACTGGTTGTATTTCGCCACCCTGTCAGTACGGGAAGGTGCCCCTGTTTTAATCTGACCGGTATTCAAGGCAACGCTCAAATCAGCAATGGTTGTATCTTCGGTTTCACCGGAACGGTGGGAAATGACCGCGGTATAGCCGGCCCTATGGGCCATATCCACTGCGTCGATTGTTTCGGTGACCGAGCCTATCTGATTCAGCTTGACGAGAATCGAATTGGCTATGTTCTCCTTAATCCCCTTGGCAAGAATTTTCGTATTGGTGACAAAGATATCATCACCGACCAGCTGGATTTTCCCGCCCAGGCAATCCGTCAGCTTTTTCCAGCCCTTCCAGTCACTCTCATTCAGGCCGTCTTCTATGGAGACCAGAGGATATTTCTTTACCCAGCCCTCATAAAACTCTATCAGCTGTTCCGCGCTTTTCTCGGGGTCCTTTTCCGCGGCCAGCACATACATTTTTTTGTTCGCGTCATATATTTCGTTGGCAGCCACATCAATGGCAATAAAGATATCCTTGCCCGGCGCGTATCCCGCCTTGGTAATCGCCTCAAGCAGGGATTCCATGGCCTCCTCGTTGGAACGGAGATTCGGGGCAAATCCTCCCTCATCGCCGACTGAAGTCAGATGGCCGGCTTTTTTCAGCACCCCCTTCAGGGTATGAAAGGTTTCCACTCCCATCTGCAGGGCCTCGGCAAAGGAGGCGGCCCCGGCCGGCATGATCATGAATTCCTGGATATCGACATTATTATCGGCATGGGCCCCGCCGTTAAGCACGTTCATCATCGGCACGGGCAGCACCTTGGCGTTAACGCCGCCAAGATACGAATAAAGGGGCAGACCGAGCTCCATGGCAGAGGCTTTCGCTGCTGCCAGCGATACGCCCAGAATGGCGTTGGCGCCTAATTTCTTCTTGTTTTCCGTGCCATCGAGCTTGAGCATGGTCTTATCGAGCAACACCTGCAGAGTTGACTCAAATCCGATCAGGGCCGGGCCGATTTTGTCATTGACGTTGGCAACGGCGGTGAGGACGCCCTTGCCCATAAAACGTTTTTTGCGCACATCACGAAGCTCCAGGGCCTCACGGGTGCCGGTTGAGGCCCCTGAAGGAACAATGGCCCTGCCCATAAAACCCGTCTCCAGATGCACCTCGACTTCAACGGTCGGATTCCCCCGTGAGTCAATGACTTCCCGGCCGATAACGCCAACAATTTCTCCCATTAGAGTTCTCCCTCAATTTTATTGCTGTGCAAGCGCTGCAAATCATCATCCTGTTTCCTGCTGAAATCACTTACACAATTATCAATTCAACTTCGCGATTTGTCAACAACTACTAAGTAATTTTCTTTTTTAAAACAAGCAAATGGCCTGAAAAATGATGCCGGCCGGCCGGAAAGGGGGGAAAAGACACCCTAACCGACAACGCTGGCCATCTTGAAAATCGGCAGATACATGGCGATGACCAGTCCGCCGATGAGCCCGCCGAGAAAAACCATCATAAACGGCTCAATCATGGCGGTCATGTTCTCCACCGCCTGATCAACCTCTTCGTCATAAAAATCCGCTATCTTCTCCAGCATGGTGTCAAGCGCACCCGTGGCCTCACCAACATTGATCATCTGCACCACCATACTGGGGAAAACCCCTGTCTCTTCCAAGGGTTCGGCAATGGAGCGTCCCTCCGTGATGCTGTCCGCCACCCGGAAGACGGCCTGCTCGATAACCGTGTTGCCCGATGTTTTGCCGACCACGGTCAATGAATCCAGAATGGGAACGCCGCTGTGCAGCATGGTACCCAGCGTTCTGCTGAATTTTGCCACCGCCACCTTGCGGATAAGCGGTCCGAATACCGGAGCGTTAATGAGCAGTTTGTCGATTTTCTTCCGCCCCTTTTCCGTGTTATATATTTTCTTGATGGCTAAAACGATAAAGGCAATGGCTGCGCCCAAGAAGAAAAAATTGCTTTTAACAAAATTACTGGCGTCGACCACAATCTGGGTGGGAACCGGGAGCGCCGAACCGAAGTCGGCAAACATTTTGGCAAAAACCGGTACGACAAATATCAAAATGACGGCGGTGATGATCAGGGCGATACAGAGGCAGATTATCGGATAGGTCATGGCTCCCTTGATCTTTTTTTTCAGAACCATGTTTTTTTCCATAAAGTTGGCCAGACGGTTAAGAATAGTATCGAGAATACCGCCGACTTCACCCGCATCAATCATGTTGCAGTAAAGATTGTCAAACACCTTGGGGTGTTTTTTCATGCCGTCGGCAAAGGTCATACCAGACTCGACATCAGTACGGATGTTGGTCAGGACTTTTTTAAAAGTAACATTTTCCTGCTGAGCCGCGAGAATATCCAGACTTTGCACCAGAGGAAGACCGGCGTCAATCATGGTTGAAAGCTGCCGGGTAAAAATCACCACATCCTTGCCGGTCACTTTCGGCTGGAACATGGCAATATTGCTGAAAATATCTTTTGGCGCCACCTTCAGCACGTCCGGCTTGATTCTGATCTTTTTTAACTGGGAAAGCGCAGCAGCCTCACTGTGAGCCTCGATTTTTCCTTTTCTCTTCTCACCGTAGGAGTTAACTCCCTTCCAGACATATATAGGCATGAAATTATCCTTTTGTTTCGTTACAGGATGAGACGCCTTTGAGAGTGAAATGTTTTTTCACCACAAAGGGGGCTGATGACCGGCATCCAGAAATAAATTTATATCAAGATTTCCGGAAATACAACTTTATTGACAATGTTTTCCATTTCTTAGGGACTTTTTCTCCATAGCCATCAAACTGATGCAAAAACCTGACCACGGTCCGCCGGCATGGTGCCAAGACATTTTTTTCTGTTGACAGAGCCACCTCTTTCATTTAGATAGATATGTTTCGTAAACACAAATTTATTTTTCTTTTGAGACAAATATTCTTATTTTTCATACAAGGAGGGTCCTGTCATGGCTAGCAATGCACCGACAGCAAGTGAACTGCAAAGCAGCGGTTTTTTCCATCCCATCATCGACAAGTGTGAGGGTTGCGAGAGAATCGTAGAGGCAAACAATAACAAGTATTGTCAGACATTTGCATTCCCGGATGCGAAATGGCGTCTGGGTATCTGCAATTTTGCCACCCACAAAAAACCTGAGATCGTTGTCAGCACCATCAAGGTCAACCCTCTGAAAGCAGCAAAAAGGGCCTCAGGCGGCGGGAAAAAGAAATAGTTCAGCGGATTTTACGCAACTGGGTGCCAGTACCGCCAGCATCCAGTTGCCCGCAGGCTGGAGTTCGTCAACCTTTTGTTCAATCACCCCCTGGCATTGGGGTAAAGCGAGAGAAGGAATTCCTCATCTTGCAGAATTTCCTGAAATCTCGCATAATTCTCCTTGAAATTCGCCGAAGCTTTTCCTTCCTTGATCAGCAAATCAGCCGCCTGCTCAAGCATTCCCCTGGAATGGTCACTTATGGCATAAAAAATCTTGTCAAGAATGAGCTGCGTTTTTTTTTCATAAGGCGGGACTTTCTTCAAAAGGGCAATTTCCGCGTGTCTCAAGGTCGGATTCGGGCATAAGGCAAACAATTTCGGGGTATCATAGATATCTGCCGCCTCCAGAAACCGATACTGCATCTCCACATCAAGTTCACTGAACGCCTGCTTGAGCTGTCCCTGTTCCTCCCCGCTTTTTTCCGCCAGCAGCAAACGGATATAAGGAGTAATTTCTTCCTGAGACAAAATTCCTTTTCTGAAGACCCGGGTCAGCCATCTGATCTTCATTTCCGGACTTTTTGAGACAAAGGGAAGGCATCCCTCCAGCCAGTTATTGGTATTTTTCCTATTCAGAAAAGATATCATAGCAAGACCACACAATGCATAAATATTGCCGCCATGATCAGCGCACAACCTTATTAATGATATACTCCATATATTCGGAGGTAAAAGGTTTGGTCACATACTGCTGCGCCCCTTCTCGGAATGCGGCGATTATCTGCCCGAGCTGCGCCTCGGCAGTTACCATGACAAAGGGCATGTCTTTGTTTACGGGGTCCCGGCGAATGGCCTTCAGCAGCTCAAGACCACTCAAACCGGGCATGGAATAATCGGAAATAACAACCGCAACCTGCTCTGCGGCAATAATCCTCATGGCGCTGCCAGCGTCAGACGCCTCCAGTATATTCTCATATCCCATTTTTGCCAGGAATGAGGCGATAATCCGCCTCATCACCCTTGAATCATCCACCACCAGAATTTTCACAGAGGTCTTTGCCATATTCAAGGAAAGAGCTGATATCATTTTTTGTTGCCCGCTGACCATTTACGGATTGATGTTCAGAGAGGATGAGAAAAAATATTTGACTGTTTCGCAACAACCTCTCAACAGCCGTACGGCGCATGACAAATTCCTTTATCGTCACGAAAATTCGGTGCCGGGAGTTATTACGAAACCTTTATATTTCTGTTTGACGGAATAAAAAAAGCACGATACATTAACTTGCAGCATAACAAATAAAATCCTTCCAAGCCATGCAGAAGTCCTATTTCGTCACATATTATCAAAAAAAATCTTTAAATGACAAGAAGTGAATAATCATGTCAAATGCCAGAAAATCTCCCCCCACCAAGACAATTATTATCCTTGTTCTTCTCGTTCTTGCCGCTGTTTCAGCCTTGCTGATAGTTAATGCCAACAGGAAAGCGGACGAGAAAACGGCCATCTCCCTGGAGCAGCAGCAACAAAAATTGCAGGAAAAGGTGAAGATTCTCGACAAAGAACTTTCCCCCCCGGTAGGCTCAGAATCCACCAGCCAGGGCGAATCTGCCGGCCTGCAGGCCGAATCCGGTGTCGAGTCCGGCACCCAGCAGCCACCAGCCGGCAAGGCCATTACCACTGATCCCTGCAAATCCACCACAGACGGAATTGATGCGTTTTTTGCCAGGCTGGACCAAGAGGATTACATTATCTCCCTCAACCTGGAAGGCGGTTCCAAGACATACTTCACCACGATTATCAATAAGCTGCTGTCCAACAAGCCCACCATCACCAGAGAAAAGGACAATCTGCTGGCCATCCTCCAGAATGCCGCCCACTTTTATCGGGTGCTGGGGGAAAAGAATATCCTTATTCTGAAAAAAATCATGGCCCTTGAAAAAGGTCAATTAGAACCGGTACTGGCTGACTTTTACTCTCTTATCCTGCACCGTGATGAGTGCCAGTACATTCATTATCCGATCCAGTTGCCCATGGAGGATATGTACAGCTACTCCACCTTCTTTCTCAATACCCTCGGCGGCCAGGCCTATCTGTTCCGCCGTGAACCTGCTTTCAGGACCCTGGTCAAGTATTACTGCGTGCTGGTCATGGACCTGGCCAACATGAAAAACGCCAATCCCCTGGGCATTGATATCAGATATCCCATCAACAGCCTTATCGAAGAAATGACCGCGACATCAGGCCTGGAGGACAAGGACAAATACCTGGACAATCTTCTGCAGCTGCTGTCTAAGTATGAAAAATTATACGGGAACTGAAACGTTGTTGAAATTGCAGCAATCCCTGCCAACCACGAAATAATAAAAAAAAGGGGGGGAGCAGGCCGAACGGCCTGCTCCCCCCCTTTTTTTTTAAACCTCTCAGGGATCTCCCCCTGCAGAGGGCACAAAATTAATCCCGGTTGCCGACGAAATGCAGCAGGCTCAGGAACAGGTTGATGAAATCAAGATACAGGGCCAGGGCTCCCATGATCGCCCCCTTGCGGATGGCGGCCTCGCCCTCCCGCATGATGCCTGATGCGCCGATCTGGGTGATTTTCTGTACATCATAGGCGGTGAGCCCGGTGAAGATAATCACGCCAAGCCCGGAGACGATCCAGGCCATCATGGAGCTCTGCAGGAAGATATTGACCACCGAGGCAATGATGATGCCGATCAAGCCCATGAACATGAAAGAGCCCAGGCCGGAGAGGTCTTTTTTGGTTACCAGTCCGTAAACGGCCATGGCGCCGAACATGCCGGCGGTAATAAAAAAGGTGGCGGCCACGGAGGTGGCGGTATACACATGCAGGATAACGGAAAGGGTGATACCGTTTAAGGCCGAGTAGATGAGAAAGAGGGCGGTTGCCGCCTGGGGGGAGAGACGCATCACCCTGGCGGACAGATAAAAAACCAGCCCCAGTTCGCCAATAATGAGCCCCCAGCGCATCATGGGATTAAAGATAAAAATCTGCATCGCTGTTTCAGAGTTGGCCACCAGAAAGGCCATCAGCCCGGTGAGTCCCAGCCCGATCGCCATCCAGTTGAAAACCTTGGCCAGAAAAACCGTTGAGGCCTGGGTTTCGGCCTGAGAAACGGTAACCGTTCTATTTAAGCCATTCTCAAACATTTTCTTACTCCTCTGTAATTGGTGAAAAAAGGTTGAAACTCCGGGTCGCGCAAACCCTGCGCTGCCTCCGGAGTTTTTTTGCAAACCTGAAGTATCTCTTTGCACACATTAATATAGCAACTGCGCGGGTCGAGTCAAGCTGGCAAGGGCAATTTTTCCGGAAGATCTTCATAAGGAAAAGATATCCCCCGGCTCCGGCAGAAAAACATGGAGCCCGCTGTCACGGGCCAGATCGGCAATTCTTTCCCTGGCGCTTTCTCTGCTGTCTCGCTGCAGATGCACCAGGGCAAGATGTTTCCCCCCTGCCCGGCCGGCAAATTCGAGACAACCCCGGACACTGCCGTGATTTTCCACTTCCTCGTCCAGCCGGAAGGCCTCATGCACGATCAGATCGCAGCCCCGGGCCAGGCTTTCCGTCTCCCTGGTGGGCCTGCCATCCCCGCTGTAAAAAATCCGGTGCCCGCTGTCGGCAACGCATAAGGCCAGACAACGCTGGGAATGGATGTTTTCCGCCGCACGCCAGCTGGTGCCGGCAATCTCCCGGACCTGTCCCGGTTCTATTTCCGCAAAGTCAAGGTGGTACCTGAGCCGCGGCAGAAAGCCCGGGTAAGCGAGCTCCATGGCCGCCGTAATTTTTTCCCGGGTGCCCCGCTGCCCGGCAATTACCAGCTTTTTGGTCCGGCCCATTTCCCAGAATCTGAGCAGCAGCAGCGGCATGCCGAAAAAATGATCGCCATGAAAGTGCGAAATCCAGACAGCGTCCAGCTCGTCCGGATCGCGGCTTCCGGCAAAATAGAGATGCGGGGTGGTAAAACCGCAGTCGAGCAGGAACCGCTGCCCGTTTCCGGCCGTCACCTGCAGCGAGGTATTGGGGCAGCGCTCATCACAGGCCTCGCCAACCCCTAGGAATTGAACTTTCATACATACAGAACAAACTGAAAAAAAAGAACTTTGTCCAGTTAAAAAGCATGCGGCCGCCAGCGCACCTGGGCAGGATAATCCGCGTGTATCCGGCCAAGGGCAGGTGATTGCCCGAGACGCGGGCCGGGCCAAAAAAATTTGGCCGCCCGCATGCGGTCTGATAAAAATGAGCAAGTCAGACAGCAATTATATGGTATACTACCAAAATGGCAAAATTTTCATTCACCCGGGAAATTACTCACCTCCTCTCACAATACGAAGCTCTGGCGCCGGAGGAGCAGGAACTGCTGCAGTTCCTGTCAATTGTTTTCGAACCCGTCGGCGCTGCGGCCATCCTCAACTGTTTCCAGGAGTTTACCCGCAGGCAGGGTGATGAAGGTATGCCCGGAGAGGAGCGGCACCAATCAGCCGCGCTTCGTAAGCTGCAGGAACAGGGTCTCGTGACCTGGCGCTGCCAGTGCAACCCCCTGATTGTGGAAATCATCAGCAGAAAGGCCCTGAGCGCAGGTAACTTTGCCCGCATGGCCCGCATTATCCGCAAAAATCTTCCCGCCCACGGGCAGGCATACGATGCCCTGCTGCAGAAAAGCCAGCGCCATCTGCGGGAAATGCGCATCGGGCTGTATCTGGACGATTTCGATCATTTCCATGAGCATCTGCTGCGCTATTATGACTGCCCGGAAACCTCGGAACAGCACTCACCGCTGGTGGAGATCGTCAACAACCCGTTTGAGGCGCAGTGGTTCAGCACCCTGCCGCCCCACCTGCAGCTCCACAGCCTGCATGAGATAAGCAGGAAAAGTCTCCTCAACCTTGAATCCTTCGCCCAGCCTCTTGCTTATCTTTCCGCTGAAGACATCCTGACGATGATCCCTCGGCAGGGCTGGCCCTCAGTCTATTATCTGCTTATCCTCAACCAGCTGCTGCGCGCCGACATTGCTGCAGCCCGCGAAAAAATCGCCGCAGCCAAAACCCACATTGACTCCTTCGGTCTGCGCGGCTGGCTGGCATTCCTGGAGAGCCGCAATGCAGAGGCCATCGCCAGCTTCCAGGAGGATCTGATTGAGCTGCGCCTCAAAAAAGATGCGAAAAACGTTTTCTTCATCGGCATGGAAGGCCTCATCTTCATCCTGTCTCTGCTGAAATCCGGAGACTACCGGAAGTATCCGGTCATTGCCTCCTTTATCGCCACCGTGGAAACAGAGCAAGGTAATAACCCCCTGCTCCCGGCCTACAGGATTCTCCAGCAGGTGACCAAGGCTAAACTGGAAAACTTCAAGCTGGACTCCACTGCCCAGATCTGGCGACCGGGGAAAAAAGACGCGGTGACGGCCCTGTTCATGGGACTTGCCAGCTTCTGGCTCAACGGCACGCTGGAATCGGCCCAGCGCAATGAACTGCATGATTTTTACACCCGGGCCAGAGAAAACGGCTATAACTGGCTGGCCATGGAATATGCTTCCCTGCTCTATCAAGCCACCGAAATCGAATCTTATCAGGAATTCAGCCGGTCCATCTGCCAGGCCTCGGCCATCACCTCTCTGCTCTCCGTGCTGCCCCACGAAAAATCGTGGCAACGGGCCCTGAAGGCCTTAAATATCGTCAGCCTGGAAAATGAAGAAAATGGTCCGCTCCAGTACCGAATGGTCTGGCTGGTGAATTTCAAGGACGGCTTTGTCACCATTTATCCCAGGGAGCAGAAACTTACCGCCAGCGGCAAATGGAGCCAGGGACGCTCCGTGGCCCTGAAGCGGCTGTATGCCGGAGAAAATCTCTCTTTTCTCACCGAGCAGGACCAGAGAATCAGGGCAACCTTACGCAAAAAGGAGTTCAGCCATGAAACATCCTTTGAATTTGACATGGATGATACCCTGTCCGCCCTGGTCGGTCACCCCCTGCTCTTTTCCAGCGAACATCCCTCCGTGCCGGTGGAATTCACCAGAGGTGAACCGGAACTGCATGCCACCCAGAGAGATGACAAGGTGCGGCTGGAATTTTCATCTCCCATCGGCGATGAAAAAGTGATGGCCATACGGGAAACGCCCACCCGCTTCCGGATTATCGAGATCTCCGAAAAACACCGCAAAATTGCGGCAATCATCGGCGACGACGGCCTCAGCGTCCCGGCAGGCGCAAAAAAACAGGCCCTGGAAACCCTGGGCAATCTTTCCTCCTGTCTGACCATTCACTCGGATATCGGCGCCACCTCCAGAGAGATCGAGGAGGTCCGGGCGGCGGACAAGATCATTATGCAGCTGCTGCCGGTGGGCAACGGCTTCAGGGTCTCCATGCTGGTAAAGCCTTTTGCCGTCGGCGGGCCTTATCTCTATCCCGGCGAGGGGGCGGTGAACGTCATGGCCGAAATTCACGGCAAACGCCTGCAAACCTGCCGCAACCTTGACCAGGAGAGGGAGAACTGCGCGCAGATAGAAGAAAAATGCCCTACCCTGGCCAGACTGGGCAGGATGGACGGCGAATGGTTCATCGAAGATCTGCAGGATTGCCTGGAGGTTCTCTCTGAAATCCAGAACCTGGGTGATCATGTCATCATTGAGTGGCCGGAAGGGGAAAAGCTTGCCATCCGTCATCATGTCTCGTTTCATGATTTCCATGTGCAAATCAGACAGAAACAGAACTGGTTTGAACTGGACGGACAGCTCACCATTGACCAGGAAAAGGTGATGGAGATGAAAACCCTGCTGGAATTGACCCAGGCCAATTCCGGCAGATTCATTCCGCTGGGCAAAGGCGAGTTTCTGGCCCTGTCCCGGGAATTCCGGAAACAGCTGGATGAATTAACCTCCTTTACCGAACCCCTTGGCCAGAAACGGCGTATGCATCCCCTGGCCAGCTGCGCCCTGGAGGGTTTCACGGAAAGCGGCGTTCAGTTGACCGCCGACAGCCATTGGCAGGAACAGCTGCAGCGCATCCGGGAATCACGCTCCTTTCACAGTGAGGTGCCGACCACCCTGCAGGCCGAACTGCGCGAGTACCAGATTGAGGGATTCAAATGGCTGGCCCGGCTCAAACACTGGGGGGTAGGCGCCTGCCTGGCCGACGATATGGGCCTGGGAAAAACCGTCCAGAGCCTGGGCATCATTCTGCAGGAGGCGCCCCAGGGCCCTTCCCTGGTGGTGGCCCCCACCTCCGTCTGCATGAACTGGCAGGAGGAAATCAACCGTTTCGCCCCCACCCTGCAGGCGGTGATCTTCGGCGGCAAGGAACGGCAACAGCTGCTCGACGGTCTTGCCCCCTTTGACGTGCTGATCTGCAGCTATGGTCTTCTGCAGCAGGAAACCAAGCTTCTTTCCGCCAAAAAATGGCAGGTCATCGTGCTCGACGAGGCCCAGGCCATCAAAAACATTGCCACCAAGCGCTCCCGGGCGGCCATGGAACTCGATGGCGGTTTCAAGATGATCACCACCGGCACCCCCATCGAAAACCACCTGGGAGAACTGTGGAATCTTTTCAACTTCATCAACCCGGGCCTGCTCGGGTCCCTGGAGCAGTTCAATCAGCGCTATGCCCTGGCCATTGAAAAAGACAAGGACAAGAATGCCCGGAAAAAATTAAAAAAACTGATCCAGCCCTTTATCCTGCGGCGTTTGAAAAGTCAGGTCCTGGAGGAGCTGCCGCCGCGCACCGAGGTCGTTCTCCAGGTCGACATGAGCCCTGATGAGACCGCCTTTTATGAAGCATTACGCTACCGCGCCCTGGAAAAAATCGTCCGCTCTGATGCCTCGCCGTCCCACCGGCATATGCAGATCCTGGCCGAAATCATGAAACTGCGGCAGGCCTGCTGCAATCCCAAGCTTGTCCAGCCGGATACGACTATTCAAAGCTCCAAACTCGAGCTTTTCGGCACCGTCGTCATGGAGCTTATCGAAAACCGCCATAAGGCCCTGGTTTTCAGCCAGTTTGCCCGGCACCTGCACATTCTCCGCGCCTTTCTCGACGAGCACCATATCACCTATAAATATCTGGATGGTTCCACCCCGGCCCTCAAACGCCAGGAACAGGTGGCCGAGTTCCAGGCCGGAGACGGCGACCTCTTCCTCATCAGTCTCAAGGCGGGCGGCCTGGGGCTCAATCTCACCGCCGCCGATTACGTTATTCACATGGACCCATGGTGGAACCCGGCGGTGGAGGATCAGGCCTCCGACCGGGCTCATCGCATCGGCCAGACCCGTCCCGTGACGGTTTACCGGCTGGTCACCAAAAACACCATCGAGGAAAAAATTCTCAGATTGCATCATGACAAACGCGAACTGGCTGACAGCCTCCTTGAAGGCAGCGATATGAGCCACAAATTGCGGGCGGAAGATCTCTTGGAACTCCTGGGAGATTTCTAGTAATAATTATTATTTCTTTGCATTTTCCTCCAGCCATGCTATGCTTGGCAAAAATCAACGCCTGAAAAAGTAGAGGAAATTATGTGCATTGAGGTAAAGAAAAAATGTGAATGCGGCGGCAGACAGGTGCAGTTTCACCTGCGGGACAACATCATGAACCCCAATGTGCTGGACCGTCTATTCTGCCCGTCCTGCTCAACCGACACCCCCATCAACCGGGAAACCATGCTCCGGGATAACGGCTGGATCATCGAATATGACATGACCCTGGCCAGGATGTATGGGCTCAGCAAACTCCGCCTGTCAGCCGAGGAGATCAGTCCGGAATTTATCTTTGATCAGGGCTATGCCACCTGGCGGGAAATGTATCCCGGGGAGTCCGAGGATATTGCCGGGGAAAGGGAGCGGATCATTGCCAGGAAAGACGAGGACCCCAAAAGGTATCTGCAGAAAATCAACGCCTGGGCCATCAACCGGGTCAACCGCCTCAAAGAGGCGGGCTGGCGCAAGGCCATGCTCGCTTAGAACGGCAGTGCCTCACCCCTATTTGCCCTTATTCCCTCTTGACAGCCAGGCAGGGGCGGGTTTATCCTGGAAAGAAATAATCCGCCTTAGCCCGATTACTTTTTTTTAAAACCTGCCATGAGCCTGCTCAGGGGGAGAGCCATGCTGAAACAAACCATGCTGTTTCTTTTCTTGCTGTCAGTCCCCTTGCTCACCGCCCCCATTGTTTCCGCCCAGCAACCGTATCTTCCCGGCGCTGAACTGAACAAGATCCTGTCAGACAGAACCTTCGCCATGACGGATAGCGAAGAAGCCCAACAGAACAGCCATGTCTATTTTGCCGGGGACGGCAGATATACCATCCTGTACCCCTCCGGCAACATCCGCGCCACCGATAAATGGAATATTGACGGAAATGACAATCTCTGCCTGCGCAAGGCTCTCCGCTCAGCCGGCACTACGGATTATATCACCCGCTGCGGCAAGGTCTCCCTGGCCGGCCCCAACGCCTTAAACCTTTACAATGAGCAGGGTGCCCGGACCAAGACCCTGCAGTTTCTGGGCAACGGCGACCTGCTTGGGCAATTCGCCAGGTAACAAGCAGCCCGATGGCTCTACCGGCCAACCGGCCGAGGCATCCCGCGTCAAGCCGTCGCCCCAGTCAATCCCGCCGATTACCCTGCCTGACCTCTTATCCCTCTGACACAAAGTTTCTTGTTGGCAATTACCGGCCACATGGTTTATCACTGTTATTTCAACTTGAAACGTTAAGCCGTCATCGGTTAGATAGGAGCGGACAGGAGAGAAATCATGGAAAGTCTCGTTGGGAGATATACCATCAGGCGCAGGCTGATCTTCATCACCATACTGTTTATGGTGTTCGGCGGCCTGCTGGTGCCTGATTACTCCTGGCAGATATTTTCCCTGAAAAAGAAACTCATCGCCCTGGAGGAGTTCCATAATTTCCTGGACGATGTCCTGGAGTTACGCCGCTACGAGAAAAATTTCCTCTTTGGCATCGGCACCGATAACGTCTCCCCTATTTTAGTCTATCTGGGCAAGATCCAATCCCATATCGCCCTTCTGGAAGAGGACATCCTTGAAGTCACGGCCAGGCAGGAATATGACGATTTTCTCGGCACCTTCTATCACTACAAGGAAATATTCAGAAAATACAGCTACTCCGCCCAGGTAGACTCGACGGAGATCAGGGAGTCAGGCCGGGATATGGTGGAGTTCGCCGAAAATCTGGTCAAACGCAAGCATGACCGCTTAAACAGCAGCCTCGAACTACTCCTTTACCGGTTTGTCGCCATCACGGGCACCCTTTTCTTTGCCCTCATCCTCATCTTTCAGCTGCAGGTCAGAAACGTGCTCAAACGTATTGCCTTTGTCCAGAAAGCCACCCGGGACGTGGTCAAGGACAAGTTCACCCCCATCGCCGATAACGCCAAAATCCAGGACGAGGTCACCGGGCTGATCATTGCCTTCAACAAGATGGTGGCCGAGATCGAGGCCCGGAAGGAGCAGCTGGTGCAATCCCGCAAGCTGGCCGCCATCGGCACCTTCTCCTCGGGCATCGCCCATGAACTAAACAACCCCCTTAACAATATTTCCCTGTCCGCGGACACCCTGATGGAAGAATATGATACCCTCTCCGAAACAGAGGCCAAGGAGATCATTGCCGACATCATCAGTCAGACCGAAAGGGCCTCCGGGGTGGTCAAGAATCTGCTGGATTTTTCCCGGGATAAGGCGCCCTCCTCCGTGCCGCTCCACATCAAGGATGTGGTGGAAGCCTCCCACAAGCTGATCGCCAACCAGCTGATGATCAATGCCATCTGGTTTGAAAATTATATCCACGAGGATCTTCCCCTGGTCATGGGTGATCTGCAGAAACTGCAGCAGGTGTTCATCAACCTGTTCGTCAACTCCATCCAGGCGATGCCCCAGGGCGGCGGTCTCATTTATGTCGATGCCCAGGTCGCATCCGAGGGTTTCCTCAAGATCATCGTCAACGATACGGGACCGGGTATCCCGCCTGAGATCATCGGCCATATTTTCGATCCCTTTTACACCACCAAGGAGGTCGGCGCCGGCACCGGCCTCGGCCTGTCCATTGTTTACGGTATTATCAAAAAGCATGGCGGCTATGTGGAAGTTAAGAGTAAAGTAAATGTCGGCACAACATTCATAATCTATCTGCCCACCGTAGGATACCAGGAAGAACAGCGGGAAAACCAAGATGAAAGTCGCCATAATTGATGATGAGGAGGTGGCCTGCCGCCTGATCAAACGCGTCCTTGACGCGGAAGGGTTTGAAGTGGAATATTTCCTGACCGGCCATTCTTTTCTGCAGAGACTGAGCCGGGAGACATTTCCCATTGTCTTTATCGATCTGCATCTGCCGGACATGAACGGCATGGAAATTCTCACCCATGTCAAAAAAAGATTTGAAGATACGGAGGCGATCATCATAACCGGCCACGCCTCAATCGAAACGGCGGTGGATGCCATCAAGGCCGGGGCCTACCACTACATCACCAAGCCCTTCAAACGTCACGACGTGCGGCTGCTGGCCAACAAGGCCAGGAAAAAGATCGACCTGCTGGTGGAAAACCGTGCCCTCCGCCTGGCCCTGGGCCAGGGCGGCACCATCACCGGCTTTGTCGGCTCCAGTCCGGCCATGCAGGAGGTCTTCGCCATGATCAAGAAGGTCGCCATGGTCAACTGCAATGTCCTGCTGCAGGCGGAGACCGGCACCGGCAAACAGATGGCGGCCCGGGCCATCCATTCCCTCAGCCCCAGAAAAGATAATGCTTTCATCGCCTTCAACTGCGGCGGATTTGCCGAGGAACTCATCGCCAGTGAGCTGTTCGGCCACGAGAAAGGCGCCTATACCGGCGCCACGGCCACCAAAATCGGCCTGCTCGAATCCGCGGCCGGCGGCACCGTATTTTTAGACGAGATCGGCGAGATGCCCCTGTCCATGCAGGTCAAACTGCTCCATGTGCTGCAGGAAAGACAGATTTTCCGGGTGGGCGGCACCAAGGCCATTGATCTGGATATCCGCATCATCGCCGCCACCAACAAGGACCTGAAAAAAGAGGTTGAGTCAGGTTCATTCCGGGAGGACCTCTTTTACCGCCTGAACGTGGTCACCATCCGCCTGCCCAAGCTCACGGAGAGAAAAGACGATATCCCGCTGCTGATTACTCATTTTATCGAGAAATTCCGGCTGGCCTTCAGCAAGGACACCAGGCAGATCTCCCCCCAGGCCCTTGATATCCTGCTTCATTATCATTTCCCCGGCAATGTCCGCGAACTGGAAAACATCATCCAGCGGGCGGTGGCCCTGGCCGAGGGGGAAAGCATCCAGGTTCGGGACCTGCCGGCCGATCTCCGGAAACTGGCCTTCACCACCTTTGAGGGCGAGGACCTGCTCTCCCTTGAGACCATGGAAAAGCAGCATATCTCCAAGGTCCTGGATATTACCGGCAACAACCGCAAACTGAGCAGCGAGATTCTCGGTATTCCCCTCACCACTCTGTGGCGGCGCATGAAAAAATACGGGCTCAGCAAATAAGGAATAAGGCCGGGGTAACAGTCCAGAAAAGCCCTCTCGAAGCCGGCATACCACGGCGGGCAGCCACCTTCCTTTTCCCCGGTGGTGCCGGCCAAATAATCCCCTTGCCCTGGCTTGGAATCCGTGTTAGGAATAGAATTATTATTGAATCGGTTCGAGGTAGTTTTGGCCCTGCCTGGCGTTCAATCCGGCAAGCCACACCAGCCATGGGACGGCCCCGGCGTGATTGTTTCCGCCCGGCAGGAAGGAACTGAATCCACGCTTAACCCGCACCTTTGCCGACAGAAATTTGGAGGCACTGTGGACGGCCATGGAACATCCATCTACTTCTGCTGCCGGCCCCAGGCAGCAGCCATCATTTCCGCAACAGAGGCAATCAGGCAGAACCCGACCGCCGCCCATGCCGCCGTCTCTTTCCTCCCCAACCATTACAAAATATTACATAACCCAAGAGGTGACCAATGAAACTCTACTCCTATCTTACCGGACCAGACGATGAGACTTTCTGCAAAAGAGTATGCGCCAAGCTTAACGATGGCTGGGAGCTATACGGCAATCCGACCCTGACCTTTGACGGGAAAAATGTCATTGCCGGCCAAGCGGTTGTTAAGGTGGTGGATGGAAAATTTCATAACGAAATCAATTTAAAGCAAATGTGAGGTTTGGCCTGGATGAAATCGCCCGGACAGGAAAGCCTGAGCCGCTGGTTCCGCAGCTAACCCGCCTGCAGACCACAACGGCGCTCAGTTCTCGGGACCAGCTACCCACCATGGCCCCGCCCATCTGTTTGGGCGTCATCCGGGGCAAACAGAGGGATTTTTTTAAGTCAAAGACCAGCACTGGTTAACATCTTAAAGGAGCAGATATTTTTTAATGCCAGAATGATCGCAGCTTAAGGGAGGGAAATGCCATGTTGAACACCCAGTCATCCACAAATTTTTCCCCTGAAAAACTTCAGCGCTCCCGGCCGGAGGGCCATCCGTCCGATCTCAAAGAGATTTTCTCAAGCATTTTTACCGGCAACAGCCATGCCAATTTCAAGGCCGTATTCTGGGACGGCAGCAGCCTGCGCTTCGGCAGCGGCCAGGATTTCACCATCCATTTCAAGACGAAAGAGGCGCTGAAAAGCCTGTTTGCCGATGTCTCCATGGGCTTTGGCGAAGGGTACATGAACGGCGACATCGAGGTGGAAGGAGATCTGCGCCAGGTCACCCTCCTGGCTTACCAGACCCAGCCCCTGCAGGCGGTTACCATGCGGGTTCTCTACAATCTGGCCATGCTCCATCTCAAGCAGCGCAATACCCTGCGCCGGGACAAAACGCATATTGCCAGCCATTATGATATCGGCGATGACTTTTACCGCCTCTGGCTTGACCGGAAAATGATTTATTCCTGCGCCTATTTCAAAAACGAAACCGATAGCCTGGAACAGGCCCAGGAGGAGAAAATAAAACTGTGCTGCCGTAAACTCCGCCTGCATGAAAGGGAAAATCTCCTGGATATCGGCTGCGGCTGGGGCGGGCTGCTGCTCGCTGCCGCCGAAAAATTCGGCATCCGGGGAACCGGCATCACCCTTTCCCGCAACCAGGAGAAATGCGGCAATGCCCGCATCAGGAAACGGGGTCTGCAGGACAGACTGAAAATAGAATATCTGGATTACCGGGACCTGGAAAAACTTGGCCAGCGGTTTGACAAGATTGTCTCCATCGGCATGTTCGAGCACGTGGGCAAGAAAAATATCAATGATTTTTTTGCCACGGCGCGCCAGGTTTTAAAACCGCGGGGCCTGTTTCTGCTCCACACCATCGGCAAGGTGGTGGAGGAACCCACCAACACCTGGATAAAAAAATATATCTTCCCCGGCTGCCATATCCCGGATCTCGCCTCGATCTGCAAAGGCGCCCTGCAGAACGGCCTGATTTTCATCGACTGTGAGGATCTGCGGGTCCATTACGGCCGCACCCTGGATGAGTGGCTGACCCGGTTTGAGGAACACAGCACTGAAGTCCGCCGGATGTTTGACGAACGCTTTGTCCGCATGTGGCGCTTCTACCTGGCCGGCTGCTCCTCCTCCTTCTGGCATGGCAAGATGCATATCTTCCAACTGCTGTTCTCCGCCGGCACCCGTAACGACCTGCCTTTGACCCGCTCCTGGATGAGTGAGGAGGATTGACGGACCAGAGAAAGGCTGGAGAGGAATCCGGAAAAACCTAGTAGATTCCGGGTCGCGCTTTGCTTGCCCGCAATGACGCCGTGGTTGCCTGTTCGACTAAAATGAATATTGTAACCACGCAAAAATGCTGGACAAAAACACCATGGGTGATATTATCCGTTAGAATTGCAGGATAATTTTCCTTTTTATCCTTCCGAAGAGATTGAAATTCAACGTCTCTTCGGATGCCGGCACTTTGGCTTGGGAAGGGGGATCAATATGAACGAGATCGATATGCCGATTCAATGGCAAGAAGGCAGCGGTGAAACCGTAAAAATTGGTTTTTTTGAATCCTAATGGCCAGCAGTGCTACGGTCATTGTGGAGTTCGGGGGACCGATCATGGACTCTATGCATACAAGACCGAATGTACCATCTGCGGCTATGTGTATGGGACAAATGGCTCAGACATGCATGCGAGACGATGTCCGGAATGCCAGAAAGGGGCTGCCGGGATAAAATATTGGAGGACTATCAATAGCTGACACCTCCTCAGCGTATCAACTATAGATGATCAACAGAGCATTCCCTCAGGGAAATAACGGCGTACAGGTATATGCCCTTCCTCCGCAAGGTAAAACAACCTCATGTCCACCACCCTCCATATCACCAGCGGCGATATCGCCGGCAGTAATCTCGTAAAATCCGGCCTGACAGGCGAGGTGTTTGTCTGGCACGACATCCTCTACGATGGCCCCCGGAATCCCGGCTGGCCAACGGATGATACCCTTATTGCCCGGGCCTGGTTCCTTGGCCAGGCAACCCGCGGCGGCCTGGACCGGGAGCATATTCTGCGCACCTTGCAGAACCAGTACCGTAAGATTGCAGCCGCTGGAGAATATGAACAAATCGTGCTGTGGTTTGACGCCTGCCTGTTTGATCAATCAATGCTGGTCCACCTCCTTGCCTGCCTGCTGCACCAGGGCCTCAGGCAAGTTGAACTTCTCTGTGTGGACGCCTTTCCCGGCATCGTGCCCTTCAACGGGCTGGGCCAGCTTGGGCCATCCCAGTTGGCTTCGCTCTATGGCCAACGGCGGCCTGTCACGGATGACCAGTTCAGCTTTGCCGTGCTGGCGGACCGGGCCTTTGCCACTCAGGACCAGAAGCTCTTTGCCAAACTGTCAGACAACGCCACTGCGCCGCTGCCCTGGATTCCCCCTGCGGTGGCCCGCTGGCTTTGCGAACAGCCCGATCCGGCAAGCGGCCTGGGCCGGCTTGAGTCCCTGGCCCTGCAGGCCATCCGCGGAGGCTGCGCGACCCCGGCCGAGATCTTTTCCGCCGTGGCAGCCGCGGATGCGCCGCCGCAATACTGGGGTGACATCACCCTGTGGGCCAAGATCAACGGGCTGGCGGATCGGGAGCCGCCGCTGGTGCGGATCGACGGACCAATCCCGCGCCTGCCGCAATGGGAAGGCCTGGCGGATCTGCAACGCTTCCGAATCACCAGTCTGCCGGACAAGGCGGAGGCATAACCCCTTGACATCGCCTCTGATCTGCGATGTTATATAAGGAACAAAATTTACCACGGAGAGCACAGAGCTGACTGACCGCAATAAAAACGTTCCCTGTGATCTCGGTGCGCTCTGTGGTGGGAAAAAGTAATACACCAGCATTCCGGCAGGAGACAAATGATGATCAGAGTAGGCACGTTTAATCTCAACAATCTCTTTTCCCGCTATAATTTCCAGGCCGAGATTGAGGCCATCCCCGGCGCGGACCCAGGCGGCATCACCCTGACCTTTGAGAGTTCCGCCGTAAAGGTGCGCACCTTCATGGGGCGGCTGGTCAAGGCCAAGGATAAGGATGATACCATTGCGATCGCCAGACGCATTGTCGAGATGATCCATGCCGATGTCCTGGCGGTCCAGGAGGTCGAGCACATCGAAATCCTCAAACAGTTCAACCGGGAGTATCTGGGGAACCTCTATCCTTACATCGTGCTGGTGGAAGGCAACGATCAACGGCTCATTGATGTGGGCATCATGTCAAAGCTGCCCATCGGCACCATCATCTCCCATCAAACCGCTGTTCATCCCGAAAAACCGGACGAGCGGGTCTTCAGCCGGGATCTGCTGCAGGTGGAAATCCTCGGCCACAGCCGGGAAAAACTTTTCACCCTCTATAATACCCATTTAAAAAGCCACTACGTGCCGTATTGGGAGGACCAGGAACAAGGGGCTCTGGAGGCCGATAACCGGCGTAGGCGGCAGGCTGAGACCATTTCGGCAATCATCAGCCGCATGGAACGGCCGGGCAGCAGATTCGTGCTCACCGGGGACATGAATGACGGGCCGGATTCCCAGTACCTGCGGCCCATGCTTACCGCAGATAACCAGCAGCTGATCAATGCCCTGCAACATCCGGCCGAGACCCGGCCGCCCAAGGCCGAATCAACCGGCCAGGGGCCCGGCCCCCAGACCACGGCCTGGACCCACAGATTTAATCCGGCGGGTCCCCCATTGCCCGAGTACCGGCTCTTTGACCAGATCTGGCTGAGCCCCGCCCTGGCGGGACGATTCGCCAATCCGACCATCGACCGGAGGACCAAACACGGCGGTGACGGCAGCGACCACGATCCGGCCTGGATTGACCTGGACTTGTAAGCGGCCCGGACAGGACATCTCCCTGCTCAAAACGAAAAAATTAACCGCCAACCGTGCAGCGGGCGGCAAGAAAATTTCACTTTGTTTCTTTTTTGCGGTATCCTTTTTGCGACGGTGGTACATAACCAAAAAAATAGTGCGTACAAGCCCTTGATGAATTCGTAAAAAGTCTGTTTTCAGTTTTTACGAGTCATTCAACCCTTGACAGCATCGTTAATACACCTCAGCAGGGACTCGCCATGGAACCGGCTAAACATCTTCAGAACCGTTTGCCTCTCAATTTCACCCACCCGCGCTTCGGCGATCTCACCCGGCCCCAGGCCGTAACCCTTGCCGCTCCCCCTGAAAAGCTGCTCCCGCCCTTTTGTGAGAAAGATCTCGCCTACATCCATCTTTCGGTCACCGGACGCTGCAATGCCCGGTGCAAGGGCTGCATCAATTCCACCCTCACCAACTCCTTCACCGATGACCGCAGGGTGGCCGCGCCGATCCAGGACACCGTGCCGGAACGGGATGCGGCCTGCATCCTCCATCTGCTGGCCGAGACGGACAAGCAAGAGGCGGTTATCTGCTTTTACGGCGGCGAACCCCTGCTGGCCATGGAAAAGATCATGAAGGTCAAGGAGATCATCGATCACGCCTGCTGCCCTCTGCCGGTCCGCTACATGCTCTACACCAACGGCAGCCTGCTGGAGAAGGCGGTGGCGGATCATCCCGGCTTCTTTAAAGATCTCTGGCTCACCTCGATCTCCATTGACGGCCGCAGGGCGCAGCATGAAGCGGTGCGGGCCGGCACGGATCTGCCGAAAATCCATCAGGGGCTGCGGGCCCTGCGCCGGGTTGCCGCCGGCAAGACGCTGATGTGGTCCACCCTGCGGGAAAACCAGTCGCTGGCCGACTGTTTTGCCGAATTTCTTGATCTCCATGAGCAGCAGCTGCTGGATCTCTTTTTCTGGCACTGGGTGGAAACGGAGCAGCCCTATGAAAGATTCGCGGACTATTGCGCCCGCTACGAAGCCGACCTGGAGACGGTGATGGCGCATTACCTGGCCCGGCTGCGGGAAGGGCGGATCCTGCCGGTGATCCACGTAAACGAGCTGGTCATTTTCGCCCTCACCGGCCTGCGCCGCAACTCTTCCGGCTGCGGGGTGGAGGTGGCTGACAATTTTGATCTGCTTGACGGCAAGATCCACTCCTGCGCCGATCTGCCGCCGGAGATGGCCATCGGCCATATCGACGACCAGGGCCATCCCCATATCCGCCCCGTTGATCTCACGAGCCTGGTGGCATACAAAACCCCCCTGGGCTGCTACCAGTGCGGGGTGCATGATTACTGCGGCGGCCGCTGCCCGGTGCAGGCGCAAATCAGCAGCGGGGAACGTCTTCGCCAGTATTGCCAGCTCATGCGGCTGCATGTGGGCATTGTCCTGTCCCATCTCGATGAAATCAGGCAATCCATGGCCGCCCACCATCTGACGCCCCAGCATCTCTATGACCAGGCGGCATTTTATGCCCAGTTTACCGATGTGACGCCATGAATCTGCGCGCCGGACAGAGAAACTTTGATACCCTGATCATGGCCGGAGTGGGAGCAATCGGCAGCAGCATGATCACCCTTGGCGGCAAGGTGCTGTCATCCTTTAAAAAGGTGATCCTGGTTGATCTGGATGCCGGCCGGTTTGCCGGGTTCCGCAACCGCGGCTTCAGCTTTCTGCACGGCTCGGTGGAAGACCGGCAGGTACTTGCCAAAATAACGGAGAGCATGGAGGGCAAGGGACTGCTGGTCAATCTCTGCGCCGATGTGGACAATGTGCGGATTCGGCACATGCTGGCCTCCCTTGGCCTGGCCTATGTGGACTCCTGCGCCGGGGCCGGCCCCAATCCCGGGGAGCACCGGTTCAGCCGCCTCATGGAATATGCCCTGACTCCGGTGGCCAGCCGCTGCCCCCAATGGCTCTGCTGGGGCATAAACCCCGGCCTGGTGGAGATCATGGCCCGCAGAATCATGCGGGAAAGCCCCCAGACCGCCAAGGGTCTCAATGTTACCGTTTTTGAACATGACCAGCTTGAGGCGGCATATTTCCAGGACAAGATCGCGGTGGGCTGGTGCCCGTCCGCCTTTATTGAAGAGATGATGTCTTTCCCCACCCTGGAGATAAAAAACGGCAGGCCCAGGGAAGGCTGCAACCGGGGAGCCCGCCGGGCCATGGCCTTCTGGCAGGGCGATGCCGTTGCCTCCCGCATCGTCGCCCACGAGGATATCTGGAACCTGGGCATGATCCACGGAGTCAGGGATGCCTGTTTTATCTACGGCCTGCACCCCCAGGTCATGGGCACCCTGACCCGCACGCCCCAGGAGGCTCACGAGGTTTTACAGGTCCCGCCGGGCAACATACCGGTCAGCGGACTGGAACGGGTGGCGGTCAGGGTGAGTGACGCCGCGGCCGGCTGGCAGAAAACCCTGTACTGGCAGACGGATCACCGGCAGACCTGGCAGGAGCATGGCATCAACGCCGTGCAGTTGCAAACCGCCCTCTCCATGCTGCTGGCCGTGCTGCTCCTGCAGCAGACCCGTTACGGCACCTTGGCCGGCAACTATTGCGCCGCTGATCTGCCGATCAGCGCCGGGGACTGGCAGGAGATCGAGCGGCTCATGCCGGCTCTCGGCATGGCCTGGCAGGATGGGGACCATCTTGATCTCAGCTTCCGGAGAATGTGATAGGGCTGAGAATTCAGCAGCCAGGAGTTAGAATTAACGCTATAAAATCAACTATTCTGAAATTCATGACGAAAACAACGATAACCTACTGGAATCCACTCAGTGAGGAAAACAGGGATAAATGGCAGCCGGCCAGAGGCCTGGAGGGAATGGCCGAGGAATTGACCCTGAGCATTGATGAGCAGACCGGTGAATATACCCGACTGACCCGCTTTCATCCCGGCGCCGACACCACCCCCTTCGGCGGCAGGAGTCATGAGTATCCGGAAGAGGTTTTTATCGTCAGCGGCCGCCTCTATGATGCGGCCTTTGCCAGATGGCTGCAACCCGGTTATTATGCCAGCAGGCCCCCGGGGGAGGTGCACGGACCGTTCCGGACCGAGCAGGGCTGCGTGGTGCTTGAAGTGTCGTTTCCCAACAGAATAACCAAAAAACAGGAGAACAGCTTATGCAGGCCCGCGGCCCCCTGATGATCGAGCACCGCTTCATTGAACGGATGCTCGCCTTGATCCGGCAGACGCTTACCCAGACAGAGAAAACCCGCATAATTGATCCGGTTTTCGTCGACCAGGCCGTTGACTTTATCCGGACCTATGCGGACCGCACCCACCACGGCAAGGAGGAAGACATCCTGTTCAGGAATCTGCAGGGCAAAAACCTGTCGGATGCGGACCGCAGAGTCATGCAGGAACTGATAGAAGAACATGCCTTCGGACGGACCACCACCAAGGCCCTGGTCGCGGCAAACAGCCGCTATCGCAGCGGCGAGGCCTCGGCCCTGGCCGACATTGGCAGCTGCCTGCGTACCTTGGTGGATTTCTATCCCAGACATATCGAAAAAGAGGATAAAATCTTTTTCCCCGCCTCCCGGGCCTACTTCACCGAAGCAGAAGACCAGGCAATGCTTGCCGAGTTCCGGGAATTTGACCGGCTGATGATCCATGAACATTATAAGTCCGTGGTCGATGACCTGGAAAAACACTATGCCGTCCCGGAAACCGCCCAGGACAAAGGGCAGACCGCCTGATCCCGACAGATTCTTTCATCCTTGCCTTTACACATGGCGTGTGAAGCCTTACCATATCATGCAGGTTCACCGCCGGGCCGGCAATCGCACCGGCAAAAGCGGCAAGTGAGGGCAAACTAGACAACACCCATCGGGTTGGGGTAAAGCAATCCCTTCATGACTTGACAAGGAGATAACCAGATGATCAGGCGTAACGTAATTCTTTCAGTTGTGGCTGGCGTTGTATCACTGTTTCCTGCCGTTTCCCCGGCTGCGGATATGGATCCCGCCCAGGTGCAAACCCAGGTGCAGCAAAAGGAACAAATTTATGGCAACCAGTTGATGACCCCTCAGGAAATGGCCGAGCACCGGGCGAAAATGCGCAGCCTGAAGACCAATGAGGAACGCGAGGCTTACCGCTTGGAGCATCATCAGATGATGCAGGAGCGCGCCAAAGAACAAGGCATCACCCTGCCGGATGAACCGTCCGCCCCGGGAGGCGGCATGGGGATGGGCACAGGGATGGGGCCTGGCAGCGGCGGCATGGGGTCCGGCGGGGGGATGGGCATGGGGTCTGGCGGCGGTGGCCGCAACCGCTGATTCTATCTGCCGTTTACCGGCCTGTCCGGGAGCTGGAGAGACGCCGCATCAGCGGGGTCTCTCTCTTCCCGTTGATGCCACATCATTTTTTCCCATCCGTCCCGTCCCTTCCAGCCAAAAATTTCATATTGAAACGCCGGTGGCCGGCCAAAGAGCTGATTCCCCTGCCCACCCTGGATTTGCGCGTCCCCACCCCTGCCATTTCAAAATGAAATGCGAACGGCCAAAAAATCACTTCCCTTCCCTGCCCCACGCGCCCTGTTGCCCCGCGTAGCAGGCTTCAGACGGCAGTTGGCCCCGCCGGTTCCCTTTCCCGCTCTGCAGTGAGCAGGCCTCTCCCTGTCTGATTTTCCCTGATCCGCCCCTGCGGCCTATAAAATTAAATCAATAATTTCGACAATATATACACTAATTCTGGCTACAGCTGGCACTCTTCCACCATCTGGCACAGTTCCTGATAATACCAGCCGGTAAAAGGAACCTGAAGCTTGCGTGCGCCGGCATAACCTGCAGCTGAACGCCCGGGTAAAGAAGACAAGGAAGCAGTGGAATGAAACATGAACAGAATTCTGGTTGCAGTTGAGACCGGACACCCCAGCGTGTCAGCCGCCGTTTATGCCCTCAATCTGGCACAACGGATTCAGGCGCAAATCTCTTTTCTGCTGATCGACCACCATGGTGAGGGGATTGACGCCACGGAGGGAGAAACCAATGATGAGTTTACCGTACAGAAACAATTACTAGCCCTCATCAGCGACAGCAGCCGCAGGGACGGGGTGAAGGTAAATTTCTATGTGGGGAACGGGCCGTATGAATCGGAACTTGTCAATTTTGTCCAGGAAAACAAAATTTCCCTGCTGATCGTCAGCTTCCCCGCCCCAGGCCATCAGGAGGACGCAGGCCGCTTTCTGGAGAGGCTGATGAACATCAAACAAAAAATTAGCTGCCGGATCATGATCGTATCAGAAAAGTTATCCAGCACAAGTTTAACATTCAACCAAAAAAGAGGAGTACGTTAATGTGGCACATGTATCTTCCAATCGCAGGAAACAGCGTGAATATTCTAACGATTTTCGGGCTGGGGGGGGCGGTCGGCCTCCTGTCCGGCATCTTTGGCGTGGGCGGTGGTTTTCTCATGACCCCTCTGCTGATCATGTTCGGTATCCCGGCCACGGTGGCGGCGGCATCTGATTCCAATCAGATTGTCGGCGCCTCCACTTCCGGCACCCTGGCCCACTGGCGGCTGGGCAATGTCGATTTCAAAATGGGATGGCTGCTGCTCATCGGCGGCGTGGTGGGCGGCACCTTGGGGGTGCAGGTCATCAAAATCCTGAGAGCGATGGGCAATGCAGATTTTCTCATCACCGTAACCTACGTACTGATGCTGGGCGGTGTGGGTTCTTACATGTTCCTGGAGGCCCTCCAGTCGCTTAAGAAAAAAGAGGCCCCGGCAGTGGTAACCACAGCTGCGCCGAAGAAGGAGTCCACCTACGCCCGGCTCCTGAAAAAAATGCCCATGCAGACCAAGTTCGTCAAATCGGGAATTGAGATCTCCCTGCTGCTGCCGCTGATTCTCGGCACCCTGGTCGGCGTGCTGGCAGCCATCATGGGCGTGGGCGGCGGTTTCATCATGGTGCCGGTAATGGTCTATCTGCTGAGAATGCCCATGCACGTGGTGGTGGGCACCAGTCTGTTTCAGATTCTCTTTACCTGTGTAAACGTTACCATCATGCAATCATGGAGCAACCACACCGTGGATTTCGTGCTGGCGCTCCTGCTGCTGCTCGGATCAACCATTGGCGCCCAGATCGGCACCACGCTCAGCAAAAAACTGAAAGGCGATCAGCTGAAGATCCTGCTGGCATCGCTGGTTTTGATTGTCTGCGTGAAAATGATGGCCGATCTGCTGCTGACGCCTGACATACTTTTATCATACAAAGGGGGGCACTAATATGTCTCAGAAAATTGTTATCACCCTGTTTTTCCTGTTCGCCACTCTTGTCTGTCTGCCACCTGCCCTGAGGGCGGAGCAGCCGGTTACCCTCAACCTTGACCCGACCAGCATCAGCATCAGCGCCTTTTACAACGGCACGGATGTCAAAGTTTCCGGCGAAGCGCCGGCAGATGCCGAGCTGCTTATCCGCCTCACCGGCACCCGGCATGACGTCACCCTGAAGAAAAAGGGCAAGGTCGGTGGTCTGCTGTGGATGAATATCGGCGAAGTGACTTTTGAAAATGTACCCTCGGTCTACCTGTTATACACCTCAAAGGCTTTGGGGGAAATGGCGACGGCCGAAAACTCCAACAAGTGGGACAGCATGGGTCTGGGCTTTGACGCGATCAAGCAGGATATGAAAGTCGTGCCCACCACCAACGATAAGGAAGTGGTCTTCAAAGAGTTCATGAAACTCAAGAAACATGAGGAACTGTACAAACTGAATCCTGATGCGGTGCAGTTCGCCAATGCCAATGGCGCCATGAAATCCTACACCGCCACCATTCATGTGCCGCCGAAACTGAAAGCGGGCGACTATCAGGTGGACGTGATCGCGGTCAGCGGCAATACGATCATTGAGGGCAGCAGCCAGCAGCTCACGCTGACTCAGATCGGCTTTCCCGCCTTCCTGTCGTCAATGGCCTTCGGCCGCTCCCTGGTATACGGCATCATGTCCGTGGTCATCGCCATCTTC
This sequence comes from Desulfobulbaceae bacterium, assembly GCA_023230525.1. Taxonomy (GTDB): domain Bacteria; phylum Desulfobacterota; class Desulfobulbia; order Desulfobulbales; family SURF-16; genus SURF-16. The sequence continues at coordinate 9,542 of JALNXE010000031.1, read as the reverse complement.
GCAGGCCTCGGCACGAGCATGATCTTCAGGAGCAAGGGTGGTGCCCATTAAAGCAGGGCTGTTTGCCCTCTTGCACTATCTGTCAAAAAGGCATATTGTTAGGATTGAAATCACGCAGGGGGTGCCGGCCTGTTAACCGGGTACCCCCACGTGAGGAGAGATGACAATGGTTTCCATCAGCAAAGCTTATTTACCTTATCCGCTTATGCGGGACTTACCGGCTGCCACGGGTCAAGGAAACCGCCCTGTGGCCGACCGGCCCCCGGTTAAAGACAGAAGTTTACGAACAATGAAAAATATCCTTACCTGGGCCAACCGCACCTTCCATCCGGAACCGAAAGCAGCTCAGCGTGTCCCTTTTGCCACCCTGTTCGGCAGATTCCAGAATATTCTGACGCTGAACAACCGGTCCCTGGAACTCATTGCCGAGGCCAACGACAAACTGGGTGGCCACTATGTTTTTGATCAGCAGTATATCCGTTCTTTCTGCCAGGAACTGAGGGAACTCGTCGATCAACTGATCTATAATCTTGAAGGTTTGGCCCCGCAGAAATACTCCGGGCTTTTTAAAGTATTCAGGGAAATCAGTTACGATATCGAGGAAGAAATGGCCAGCCGGCTGGTGATTTCCGGCGCTGATTTCGTCATGCCCTATGAACGGATCAGCCGGGAGCATATCAGTGTGGTGGGCGGCAAGAACGCCCGGCTGGCAGAAATGAAAAACGTTCTCGGGCTGCGTGTGCCGGCAGGCTTTGCCATCACGGCCCGCTCGTTTCAGTCTTTCATGGAGTTCAACGAACTCTGGCCCAAGGTGCAGGCCATCACCGGGGAGTGGCATCTGAACAGTCTTACCGGTGAGCAGGCCTCGGCCAAGATCATGGCCCTGATCAGCGCGGCTGTTGTTCCCCTTGACGTGAAAAAGGCGGTGCAGACAGCGCTTGCCCAACTGCACCAGCTGACGGGAAATAAAACCCTCCACCTGGCGGTGCGCAGCAGCGCCTGGGGCGAGGACAGCGAGCTCTCCTTTGCCGGCCAGTATAAGAGCATGTTGAATGTGGCCGAAGAGAACCTGTTTCACTGCTACAAGGAGGTGATTGCCAGCGCCTTTTCCCCCGCGGCCATGGAATACCGGCGGCAAAATGGTTTCGGCGACCAGGAAATGGCCATGTCCGTTGCCTGTCAGGCCATGATCGATGCCAGGTTAAGCGGGGTGATCTATACCATCTCCCCCACTTCGCCCCGGCAGGACGATCTGATGATTTCCGCGGCCTGGGGGCTGGGGGAACCGGTGGTTTCCGGTGAAATCAGCGCCGATCAGTACACCGTCAGCCGAAAAAAACCTCACAAAATTTCAGCCGTCAGCCTGGTGCGCAAGGAAAAACAGCTCATCCCGCAGCCGGAGGGCGGCACAATGATGCAGGCGGTGGAGGATTCCCGCAAAAGCAACGCCTCGCTTACCAACGATCAGATCAGCCAGCTGGCCACCACGGCCCTGGAGATCGAACAGTTTTTCCGCTCCCACATGGATATCGAATTCAGCATTGACCGGCAGGGGGAACTGGTCATTCTGCAGGCCCGGCCCTTGAACCTGGCAGCGCAAAATTCCCAGCAGCTCTGTGACATTGCCGCCATCGTCAGAAAATACCCGGTGCTGATGAAGGATAAAGGCGTTATTGCCCAGAAAGGGATCGGCGCCGGCAAAATATTTGTGGTAAACAACAGCGCCGATCTCAATTATTTCCCCAGCGGCGCCATCCTGGTGGCCAGATATGCCTCGCCCCTTTACGCCAAGGTGATGAGCAAGGCGCGCGGCATCATCACCGATGTGGGCTCCGCCACCTGCCACATGGCAACCATCGCCAGGGAATTCCGGGTCCCCACCATCGTCAATACCGGCAATGCCACCGAGGTGTTCACCACCGGTCAGGATGTCACCATCGATGCCGAGGAAAACATTGTTTACGGGGGCACCATCGACGAACTCTGCTTCTACGGCCTGACCACGGAGCGGATAGAAGAGACTTACGAGTATCGGCTGCTGCGCCGCGTTCTGAAAAAAATCGAACCGCTTTTCCTGGTCGATCCCACGGAAGAAAATTTCACGCCGGAAGGCTGCCGGAGTTTTCACGACATTATCCGGTTTGTCCATGAAAAGGCGGTGGAAGAACTGATTAATCTCCATTACACCCAGCAGCACGATCCCCTGGCCCTGTCCGGCAAACTGCGCTGGGATCTGCCCCTGGACATGATCCTCATCGATATCGGCGGCGGTATCATCCCGGCTGAGACCGGCGGCGTCATGGACATCGGCATCGAGCGGATCACCTCCATTCCCATGCGGGCTTTTGTCCACGGACTGAGCAGCCCCGGGGCATGGAACAATGAACCGCTGTCCGTTGATATGGCCAGTTTCATGTCCAGTCTGACCAAAACTGTTCCCACCGAGCTCGCCAGCCCCAAATACATGGGACAGAATCTGGCGGTGATCTCCAAGGAATACGCCAATATCAGTCTGCGGCTAGGCTATCACTTCAGCATTATCGATGCCTATGTTTCCGATAATCAAAATGACAGCTATATTTACTTCCGCTTTGCCGGCGGGGTCAGCGATTTGACCCGCCGTTCACGAAGGGCCAGGTTCTTAGAAAAAATTTTAACGGAAAACGATTTCATGGTTGAGGTGCACAATGATCTGGTTATTGCCAGGATCAAGCAGCTGCCCACCCGGGACATCGAGGCAAAGATCAACTTTCTTGGTCTGCTGGTGGGGTTTACCCGGCAGCTGGACATTCTGCTGATCAGCGATCAGCACATCAACCAGTTCGTTTCAGGCTTTGAGATGCTGGTTAAAAAAAACACCACTGAATGATACCCGGAGGGACTCCCATGACTATACCACAGAAGACATCAATCCTCATCCTGGACGATGAGCCGATTGTCAGCAAACGGCTGAAGCCATCCCTTGATAAAAACGGCTATGAGGTGGAGGCCTTTGTCCGCAGTATTGATGCCATGAGCCGCATCCGGGAAAGGGATTTCGACATCATCATCACCGACCTGAAGATGGAAGGCATCAACGGCATGGAATTTCTGACCGAGGCCAAGAGACGTTCTCCCTCGACCGAGGTGATCGTCATCACCGGTTTTGCCACCATGGAAACGGCCAAGCAATCATTCAGCAAAGGAGTATTTGATTTTCTGGCCAAGCCTTTCAAACTGGGGGAAATTCTTGAGGTAATCCGCAAGGCGGAAACAAAGAGAAGAGAAAAAATGGCGGCGGCCTGAGGCCCGCGATTTTTCACCCCGCCGGGCGCCTTGCCGCAGGCCGTGCGGCAACCGCCCCCGGTTGCCCCCGGCAAGTTCCCGTCTATGCATACCCGCCGCCCGTGAAGGGGTGCGGTGAACAATCATGATTAGGAGCCCTCTCCCCGCTGCTCAACCGCTTCTCCCCCAAGGCCCGCCACCCACCGTGGCAATGACTGCAAAAAATTGTTAATGCCGGGCGTGTGGCTGCCTTGACTTTGAAGACAAGCGAAATTATCTTTTAATCAAAAATTTAACATATTGATATAAAAAGAAAATTAACCGGCAGACGGAGGATGAAGCATGATCAGAAGACTCAACGACATTGACAGAATTTTCGGGACCATGGATTTCTTCAAAAACCAGATGAACAGGTTTCTTGAAGATTTTGAGAGCGGTCGGGGCAATCTTTCCCAGGGCGGCGTCTGGCCGCCAACCAATTTCTATGATGATGGCGACCATATCCTTGTTTACAGTGAACTTCCCGGCGTCAGCGAAGATGAAATCAATATCAAACTCCACAACAACCTGCTCACCATTAAAGGTGAACGTAGAGAAAACACCCCGCAAGGTTACGCCATCCTACGCCAGGAACGCAACGTTGCCCCCTTTTCCCGCAGTTTCACGCTGCCGGTGGAAATTGATCCGGAAAAGACCTCTGCCAGCCTGAAAAACGGCATTTTGACGGTGAAACTTGTGAAGATCCAGGCGGCAAAACCGAAAAAAATTGTTGTGCAGGCAGCGTAAAGGAGGTCAGCAATGAGTACGGAACGTGAAATGAGCAAACCGGCCCAGGATAGCCCCGAGGTTCTCAAACCGGGCAAGACCAATACCCCGGATGTGGATATTTTTGTCAATGATGATGAAATACTGCTGGTGGCGGATTTACCCGGGGTGGGCAAGGAAGATCTGTCAATCAATCTGGAAAACAATACCCTGACCATAGAAGCCGCCTTTTCCGCGGGCTTCAGCGGAACCTGCCAACGCCGGGAATTCGACGCCGCGGACTATCGCCGGGTGTTCACCCTGCCGAAAGGCATTGATGTGGAAAAAACCGCGGCGGAATTCAGCAATGGGGTCCTCTCTCTCCATCTGCCCAAATCATCCGCCGTGAAACCTTTCCAGATCAAGGTCGAAAGCAACTGAGAAGGGGGGGGGGCTACTGCTCCCCTGCTTCTTCCTCTTCCACTGGATAGTCCTCGTCGATTTTCCGCAGGCCGTCCATCAGCAGTTTCATGAAACTGGCGATGGGCGGCGCGCCCATCTCTTCCAGCGAAATGGATGAAGAGAACTTGAAACGCCCCTGCTGCTCCTTGAGAATCGCATAAAAGGCCTCGGCGCCCTCCTGCCCTTTATAGCGCACCCGCACCACCTCTCCATCACTGAAGATGACCGTGGCAGGGCCGTCAGCCAGGTTAAGTTCCACCACGCCTGTTTTGACATTTTCATTGAGCATCTGAAAAAGCTCGGAAGGCGGCAGTTCCATGAGCTGTCCGGTGAAGGCCAGGGACATCTTTTCCGTGTGGCTGAGATTGGTTTCCGCCAGGCGCTGCACCAGCAGACGGGTAAAGGACATCTGCAGAAAGGGATGCCTGATCAGAATCTGGCTCAGATCCTTGCCGGAAAGGGTGAGGATTTTTACCGGTTCCACGGCCTTGATGGAGGCGCAGACAGGTTGGCCGCTGAACAGGCTCATCTCGCCGAAAATTTCTCCCCGGCCGAGCAGGGCAATGGTGAGGTTATTCTCATCAAGCACCGCCACCCGGCCGGAAACGATAAAATAAAGATAGCGGCCGGAATGACCTCGGTGCAGGATCAGTTCATCCGGCCTGAAGTTCTTCATGGTGAGGCAGGAAAAGATCTCCTTGAGGCTGTCCTCTTCCAGGGTCTGGAAAAAGGAAAAGGTGTTCATCAAACTGAAAAGGGAACCCATTTTCCGGGACTGGTCCCGATTTTCCGCCGCCGCCAGCATGCGCATCTGGGGGGTGTAGAATCGGCTCTCCTCCACATAGGCAAACTTGATCAGCCCGCTGCAGCCGCTGCAGTTGAATTCCTTCTTGTCCTTTTTTCCCTTTTTCTCACTCGGGCCGGGAGTGGCATCCGCCCCCATCTTTTCAACAACGATCTCCGTAATCTCCCGGGCCAGAAAAAGGCAGGCAGGCTTGCCAATTGGAGGATGCAGGGCGACCCCGGACAGACGGAACTCTTCTCCCTCCGCGTACAAAGGGCAATCCCTGGCGCTGACAATTTTAAATTGCGCTTCAAGAAGACTTCCCATCAATGGCCACCAGAATTCATCGAGTTTCCGGAAAATAGTTCCTGCAGGACCAGCCGCGGCCTGCAGCGGCAGTCAGCTTAACAAGCTGATGTCATGTTATTATTATTTGTCAACAACGGATAAAAGTATATTCTTTTTTTCTCTCATCGGCCTGCCACCGGGTTTTCATGAGCTGCTGGGGGGGGAACTGCGGACTGCGAGGGGAAAAGAATCGGGACCTGCCGGCGGGGGCCCCTTTAACGGGCGGGTCGCACCTGCCTGCCCCGCCTCATCTGCCCAGGGCAACCAGGGTGATGCAGCCATAGAGAATCAACCAGGCCCCGGCAAAAAACCTGGCGCTTCTTCCCCAGGCATGGTTCGTCTGCAGAAAACCCAGCGAAACCATGAACACCAGGGGCACCAGGACCCCAGCCACAAACGGCTGCATATAGCGGAGCAGCTCCTGCAGTCCGAGAAAAAACCAGGGCCCGGCAATATGAAAGACCCCCATTTGCATGGGCTCCATCGGGGCAGAAAAAACGAGCGAAAAGGCAATAATTCCCAGAACAAACCAGCCGTGCTGGTTAACGGTTACCCGGTAGCGGCGCAGATGATCCCAGGTGAAAATGATCCACAGCACTCCCAGGCCGACGATATGGTTGGCATAGACCCGTTTCATCCCCTCCTCGGCCACGGCAAACAGCAGGGAATTGAGCATGGTGCCGATGACCGGGATGGAGAGACAGATGTTTTCCGCTATCAGCCCGGCAGACTCACCCGTGGCGTCTCCCCGCAGCACATAACCGGTGAACAGCAGCAGCAGGGCTACCGGCATGCCGGCAATGAGCCAGAGCCATTTGCCCAGGGCAAGCCGGTCGCCCGGGCCATAAAGGATGGCGACCAGATGAACCACGGCGATCAGAAAAAAAAGCTGGCTTGAGTAAAAATGCAGGGAGCGCCAGAAGCTGCCGAAGGGAATGAGCAGATCAAGGGAAGCGGCGGAGTAAAACGGGTGGACTTCGTCATACTGCAGGGCAAGGACGACCCCCGACAGGATCGAGATATAGAGCGCCACCAGGCTCATGGCCCCCCATTTTGATTCCAGCAGAAGTCGTTTCATAGTCAGTCGGACATTACAGGGAGACAATAAAACCCTTGGCATTTTCGCCGCTCATTTTTTCCACGGCAAAGAGCGGCAAATTCCTCTCCGCCGGCCCGGAAACCCTCACCCCTCTGGTGGTAAACTTACTCTGATGGCATGGGCAGATGAGCAGATGTTCCTTTTCACTGAAATTAAGCCGGCAGCCGAGGTGGGTGCAGATGCGGGAAACCGCCCAGGTAGCGGATTTATCATGAAACAGGACAAATTCCTGGTCAAGATGAACATCGCCGACCTTCATCAGTTTTTCCACCTTGACCAGGCGCGGTTTCTTCGGCACCTTGAACTTGACGAAACGAAACAGCGGGTAACAGAGAGCGGCGGTGGCGGCAAGCCGAATCCAGTCCCAACCGTTGCGCAGAAAAATCCGCCGCTGCTCTGTCATGCGCTAACCCCTGGCCTTGCCGGCACGGACATCCGCAGCCGGCACCACGGGCTTACGGCCGCAGCGCATGGCGCAGCCGGGATAACATTTTTTTTTCACCTTACCGCTTGTCCGCTGACCACTGGATTCCGGCTTCTTTACGGAAAAAAACTTCATAAACTCGAATAACTCAATTTATTTCAATATGTTACAACAACGCAGCAAGTTGTCTTCATTATTTTACCAGAAAACACTGGCGCAGCTTTTCACAGACATGATCAGGCACCAGACCGCTGACATCCCCGCCATGCCGGGCCGCCTCCTTAATGATGCTGGAACTGATGTAGATCCAGCGGAATCCCGTCATGAGGAATACGGTTTCCACCTCGCGTTCAATGCGGCGGTTCATCAATGCCAGCTGAAACTCATAGTCAAAATCGGAAACCGCCCGCAGACCGCGGACAATGACCCTGGCGCCTTTGGTATAGGCATAATCCACCAGCAGGCCTTTCACTGCCGCCACCTCGATGCGTTTATCATCGGGCGGGAAACAGTCACGGATCATCTCCAGTCTCTCCTCCAGCGGAAACAGGGTCTTCTTCGCCGCATTTTCGGCAACGGCGATGACCACCTTGTCAAACAGATGCAGGGCCCGCTGGATGATATCAAGATGCCCCATGGTGATCGGATCAAAGGTGCCGGGATACACGGCAATGGTCTCTGTCACCTCAGGTGCGACAAACGGCTGATAATCACTCACAAGATGTCCCTCTCTTTTTCCATTTCATTTTCTCGCGAACTGATAAAAAATATTTTTTCGCCACGGAGTACCCAGAGATCCCAGAAAAATATTTTTTGTTACAAAAAATCAGCTCTCTGCGGGCTCTGTGGTAAATTTTCAGTTTTCACGAATTCATCTTTCGATAAAACCAGAAACCGGCCTCCCCATACACCCGCTTATCCACCAGGGAGAAGGGGGAGATCTCTGCGGGCAGCTGGCCGCTGGAACGCGACTCCGCCACCAGCAGCCCGCCGGGGCTGACGATTTCCCTTTTGCCGAGTTCCAGGATGATGGTTTCCGCCAGCATCGTCTTATAGGGGGGATCGATGAAAACCAGGGAAAACCCTCCGGCGGCCGTTGCATGGGGCTGCTGCAAAAAAGAAAGGCTCCTGGTCAAATCCCTTTGCAACACCACGGATTTTTCCCAAAAGCCGCACAATTGAATATTTTTGCCGATCAGGCCGACGGCCGAACGGCCCTTGTCCACAAAGACCGCTGATTCCGCCCCGCGGCTCAAGGCCTCCAGACCCAGGGCGCCTGTTCCGGCAAAAAGATCAAGCACCCTGGCTCCGGCGACCTCCCCTGCCAGGATACTAAAAAGCGCCTCCCTGGCCCGGTCCGAGGTCGGCCGGATGTCAAACGTACCACTGCCGGGTGAACAAAGTCTGCGGCCCCTGGCCGTTCCGGCGATAATACGCATTCTTGTCTGGTATGGCTTTTGCCGACCGGGACCTTCGTCCCCCTGGGTCCGCTGCCGCTACACTCCGGCGGCGCGGTTTTCTTTTTCTTGAGCTTCTTGCAAAATGAGATAAAATCAATTCGCCGTCATTCCCGCGAAAGCGGGAATCCAGGAAGCACAATGGATTCCGGGTCGCGCTACGCTTGCCCGGAATGACGACATGTTCATTATGGTCATTTTGAAAGAGGCTCTCTTAACAGCTTAGCAACTTATCGGCTTATTTTTTCAGGCGATATATTTGTCGATCAGCACCTCGGCAATCTGCACGGCATTCAGCGCTGCGCCCTTCAGAATGTTATCCGACACCACCCACAGATTGATGCCGTTGGCAATGGACTCATCCTCGCGGATGCGGCCCACCAGGGTCTCGAATTTGCCCTGGCAGTCAGTGGCCAGCGGATACTGGCAGAGATCCGGCCGGTCCACCAGCTTCACCCCCGGGGCGTCGGCCAGCAGGGCCTTCACTTCCGCGGCGGTGATCTTCTTTTTCGTCTCAATGTTCACCGCTTCGGAATGGCCGTAGAACACCGGCACGCGCACGGTGGTGGCCGTGACGCCGATGGTCTGGTCACCGAAGATCTTGCGGGTTTCATTGACCATCTTCATCTCTTCCTTGGTGTAGCCGTTGTCCAGGAAGCTGTCGATGTGGGGCAGACAGTTGAAGAGAATCTGATGGGGATAGACCTCGTGTTTGATCTCCGCCCCGGCCGCATAGGCCAGGGCCTGTTTTTTCAGCTCTTCGATGGCCTTGGCGCCGGTGCCGGAAACCGCCTGGTAGGTGGAGACCACGATGCGCCGGATGCCGACCTTGTCGTAGATCGGTTTCAGCGCCACCAGCATCTGAATGGTGGAACAGTTCGGATTGGCGATGATGCCGCGGTTCTTGTACAGGGCGATATCCTGGGGATTAACCTCGGGCACCACCAGCGGGATATCGGC
>JALNXE010000030.1 GCA_023230525.1 Desulfobulbaceae bacterium | reverse complement strand
TTAAACGGCGTTACCGGCCTGGCCATCACCAAGCTTGACGTGCTGAGCGGCCACAAAACCCTGAAAATCGCCACCTCCTATGAAGCGGAGGGCAAGACCTTCACCGCCATGCCCGGCAATATCCGCACGGCCCAGCAATTAAAACCAGCCTATGAAGAGATCCCCGGCTGGCAGGAAGACATCTCCTCGGTGCGCAGTCTTGCAGACCTGCCGCAGAGTGCCCGGGATTATGTGAAGAGGATCGAGGATCTCACCGAAACCCCGGTGATGCTTGTCTCCGTCGGACCTGACCGGGCGGAGACCCTGCTGCTGCAAAATCCTTTTGTATGATGAGGGCGGTACAACTAAAAATTCACCACTGAAAGCACCGAGCCCACCGAGTTAACTAATTGCAATAGTTAAACTTTCTGAGTTGTGGTAACATATTGAAATTAAATTGATTTCCTCATGGTCCCCGCAGCTTGTTTCCAGAGAATTCAGCAGCCAGAATAAAACGTAACAAGATCAACCATTCTGAATTCTGTCTCCTGTCTCCTGAATTCCCATGACGGAGATCAAGTCAGAAAGTTGAGTGTAATAATAAATGGTTTTTCTCTGTGATCTCGGTGTGCTCTGCGGTGGAAAACGACTTACTTTTTGGCCACGTAACGCGCCCCGGCCATGACATCGGCCATATCAACGGCAATGTGCACCAGCATGTTGTCCGCCACCGGCGCCCCGGCCGATGGCCGCACCGGCTGGTTGGAGAAGACGGAGCCGAGCCGGTGGGCCAGGGAAACATCGGGATGGTCCATCTTCTGGTCCATGGCCTGCTCCATATACCAGACCGTATCACCGCTGCCCACGTCAATAACCCGTACGCTCAGCTCCACCCTGGAGCCGCCCAGACTCGTGCCGGAGAGCATATACTTGATCCGGCCGGCCAATACCAGCTCCGTACCGGCTTCTTTGGCAATGGCCGCAGCCTCAGCCAGCGAGCCATAATGGCGGTTGACCATTTTGACCGACTGAAAGGCCTGCTTGCCCAGCAGCACATCCTGGAAAAGAGCGGCTACCCTCTCGCCCTGGGCTACCTCCATGCCATCCGGCACGATAAAAGGCAGCACCGCCACCGACGCCCGGCCCAGGTCCGCGGCCGTGGCCACCAGGGGATGGATATAGACCACCGGCGAGCCGGTTTCCACCTCCGGCTGGGCTGGAGAATGACCGGCGCAGCCGGACAGCAGAAGCAGAAAAATCATAAAATAACGCAGCATAGCCTCTCCTCTTGGTAATTTCTGCACATCGTGACCAGAGAACCCCGCGGACTGGCACCATTCAGCGCTCATAGGCCGACATCGGCCCGGCCGCGGCCCCTTTTTTTTCCGCCAGCAGATAGTTGATATTGGCGCTGCGTTGCAGCTCAAGGGCGCCGACGGATAGCACATCCGACGAGCCGGCGTCGATCATCCGGACATTGACGATGACCGTGGTCGGGGTGAGCGAATACGTGCCGGCGATAATCGCCTGGGCCTCCTGCTGCCGGGCGATAAGGGCGGCGTCCCTGGTCAGGGTCAGCTCGCCGCTGTCACTTTTCACAAAGAGACCGGGGGCCTTCCTGATCTCAGCCACGCCGAACCCCTGCTTGAACAGGCTGGTGGAAAGCGCTTCGGTCAGGGTGCGGCCGAAGCCGGATGTTTCATAGAGGTTATCCAGATTGACAAAGGTGGTGAGAATGAGCCGCTCGCCGCTCTGTCTGCCGTCCTGCCGGTTGGCCACCAACTGCCGGGCCAGGTCGTCACCGAAACCGAAAAAATCGGGGCTGAGAACCGAGACGGTGCCGCCGCGTCTGGGGCCGGAGCAGCCGGCCAACAGCACGGCGGCGGTCATGAGGACAAAAAAAACCTTCACAAAGCGACAGGTGGTCATGTTCATCTCTTTTCCTTATTGCTGGTTAGGGGCCGTTACGCAATAACCATTACCTTTCCAAACCTTTCGCCACAGCCCCTTATGCCGGTAACACTATCCTGATGTAACTTTATTTCTTTAATAACGGCTTAACCAAGGGCCCCGGCATCGCCAGGCCGGACCGCAATCGCATCCATTTGGGCGTCAAACCGCATCCGCGCGGGATCAACGCTGCTGGCGGATGCTCTGCTCGGCGCGGCGCATGGCATCAAGGGCATCTTCATGCAGTGTCTTGGAAACCGCCGAGGAGGCGGCAAGCGAGAACTGCTGCCTGGCCAGCTCAAAGCGGGACTGGTCCATGTAGTCAATCCCCAGGTCGTAACAGCGCCAGGCATATTCATCCATGGCCTGCAACCCGGCGGTTTTCCGGGGAGGCTCCTGAGAATATTCCCGGGGCAGCAGCGTGCACCCTGCAACCGACAGGGCCAGCATGGCAGCCAGCGCCACAAGAATGATTTGAGTAAATGGCAAGGGCCGCCCATCATATCGCCATCCCGCCCTGCGCTGTTCCCCGAAGGTTAAATCCGTTTTTTCCCGCCGCATCCCTTTTCTCCCGGCCCGCTTATTCTTTTGGCGCAATCTCGGCAAAATTATGCAGCTCCACGACCGTTCCCTTTCTGGGGGGCGTGGCCTCATCCAGCAAAAAACCCTGCACAAGCTTATTTGCCTCAAAGACAATCGAGCCGCTGGACAGCACCAGACCGTTTCCCTGCTGCAGCAGCCTGGCATTGACCATAACCTGCCCATCACTGATGGTATAGGTCCCCACCACCACGGCCTGGGCCTCCTGCACATAACTGAGCTGGTTCATGTCTCTGGACATACCGTACTCGCCATAGCCTTCCATGATCTGCACGGCCGGCGTCATCCGCACGTCAACCACCTCGATGCCCGCCCGCTGGAATTCGCTGATCATCTGCTCGCCCATGGCCCGCCCCAGACCCGAGGTTTTATAGAGATGGTTCAGATTGACAAAGGTGGTGACAATAACCCGGTACTGATCGCCAATGGGTTCCCGGGCATGGTCGATGAGCTGCTGGGCCAGCTCCCGCACTTTGAGTTTCAATTCCATGGCCAGTTCAGCCTGAACGGGCAGCTTTTTCCCCGCAAAAAAATTCTGCAGGTCCGGCCACCAGGTTGACGGCTCATCCTTTGGGGTGAAAACCCTGCCGGTGCGATACACGTAATCGGCCGGGACTCGGTGGGGATAGTCGTAGCCGTATCCCGTGGTCGTCGAGTACTCATTACCGGCAGCGGCATTGACCGGCGCGCCAAGGGCGATAAAACCGAACACCATAGCCATAACACTGGATGCGTATCTCATTTCCCGCCTCAATTTTTTTTTGCCCTCATCCCATCTGCCAGACAGCAACCATGCTTCACTGTTTTGATTGATAGTCATCATATTCATCGCTGCTGTTCTGCCAATAGGCGGGAGAGGATGTGTCTTGCCGGTTCCCCTGGTAGCGGCGCAGTTCGGCAGGATAAACCACCTGCACATAGTCCCTCTTTTCTCTCTCGGCCAGATAGGAATCAATTTCCGCGTTGACCCGCGAACTCATTTCCGTCGCCGCAGAGCAGCCGGTAAGGCAAACCAGACACAAGCCGATCACCGTTTTTTTCATTTCCAGTTCCCGTCAGTCAAAAAAATGATCAGAAAGTCAGTTATCCAACCTCTGCCACACAGGTAATGGTCCCAGGGCGGCAAAAAAATCATTTTCACCGCCGCCGACCGGGAAAAAATTACCCACCGCAAGCCTCGTCACCGGAAAAATCTCTATGCCGGGTTTCCCTGGAGAGGCGGCGCCGTTGCGCAGCAAGCAGCCTGCGCGGCAAAATTTCCCCGCCTGTTTTCGTTTTCCCAGGCAATTCACTGAACCAATAGTGCATTTCCCGTGCCTCCGGCGATTTATCCTGGCAGGTAAATCGCCTGCCCGCCAGCAGAAAACCAGGCTTCCCCAGAAAAATACACCGGCAACCCCAATCTTGCCGGAAAGGAACATAACCCCCCGTTTATTACGGGATTCAGAGGGGATCGACAACCAGTGAGCCATACCCGATTATCGCCTTCCCAGCCGTCGCTGCAATTAAAAATTCTTGCCAAAAGGGAGAAAGAGATTATATTTAACAGGTTTAAATTATAAGAATCAGCAAACTTACAAGGAGACGCTGTTTAATGGCACGTATAACCGTAGAAGATTGCTTGGGGCAGATAGGTAATGAAAATCGCTTCATGTTGATTCACCTTGCTGTTGCCAGGGTCAAACAGCACCGGAACGGGCAACCGTTTCTTATCAAAGGGAAAAACAAGGAAGTGGTTATGTCCCTGCGGGAAATCGCCGCCGGCAGGGTCACTTTTGAAAATATTAAAAATTTCAACAAAGCTCCTGAAAAAAAGACTGCCGCCGACGCAAGCGCCACTGAAGTTGTTTCATAACATTTCCGGCGAGAGCGGGTAACAAACTTCAATCCGTGCAGAAATTTATTTGAGCTGAGCCCCAGGAAAATTCGTAGCCGATGGACAAAGATTACTACAACATTCTTGGTGTCGCCAGAACCGCCACAGCGGATGAGATAAAAAAGGCTTACCGCAAGCTTGCCATGCAATATCATCCTGACAGGAATCCGGGCGACCAGGAGGCAGAAGAAAAATTCAAAGTGGCGGCTGAAGCGTATGAGGTGTTGCGGGATATCGAAAAACGTAAGATTTACGACAGATATGGCGCAGAAGGCTTACGCAACAGTGGTTACAGCGGCCCCGGCAATTTTGAGGATATTTTTTCAAGCTTTGGCGACATTTTCGGAGACCTGTTCGGCTTCAGCGGCGCCGGCAACCGTCGGCGCAGCCAGGGACCGATACCCGGTAACGACCTGCGCTATGATTTAACCGTTTCCTTCCTTGATGCGGTTCACGGCGTGGAAAAAGAGATTGAAATCAACAAGCGTGACACCTGCTGGACCTGTGAAGGAAGCGGGATACGGCCGGGCCACAAAAATAAGACCTGCGCTTACTGTCAGGGCGCAGGGCAGGTAACCAGATCACAGGGCTTTTTCAGCATCCGCACCCCTTGTCCGGAATGCCAGGGCCAGGGTGAAATCATTACCGATCCCTGCAATGAATGTCACGGCGCCGGTCTGATCACCAAGAAGAAGAAGGTTTCGCTGAAAATTCCGGCCGGGGTGGATACCGGGGCCAGAATGCGATTGCGGGGGGAAGGCGAGGGAGGACGCAAAGGCGGCCCAAGCGGTGACCTTTACGTGATTATCCATGTTGAGTCCCACAATTTTTTCCAGCGCGACGGAGATCTCATCTATTGCGAGCTGCCGCTGTCCATGACCCAGGCGGCCCTGGGATGTAAACTGGATGTGCCGACCATCCATGGGAAAAAAAATCTGAAAATTCCCAAGGGAACCCAGCCAGGCCAGACCTTCCGCCTGCCCGGCGAAGGAGTGCCGAGTTTACGCGGCCAGGGTAAAGGTGATATGGTAGTTGAGGTCAAGGTGGTTATTCCAAAGAAACTGAGCAAGCGGCAGGAAGAACTCCTGCAGGAATTCGTTAGCCTGGAATCAGCCGATGACGAACACCACAGTGAAGGATTTTTCAAAAAACTTTTTTCAGGCAACCTGGGAGCATGAACTCTCCGAAAATGGAAAAAATGACGCAGACAAAAGAGTTCAGCCACTTTGACCAGGCGGGAAAAGCCAGAATGGTCGATGTCAGCCAGAAAAGCGACACGGTCCGGCAGGCCGTGGCCGGCGGTGTCATCCATATGTCGCCGGAGTGCCTGCAACTGGTAAGCAACGCCTCCATTGCCAAGGGAGATGTGTTGGGAGTGGCGCGACTGGCCGGCATCATGGCAGCGAAAAAGGTGGATGAACTCATTCCGCTTACCCATCCGCTGCCCATCACCAAAGCGGACATCGATTTCAGCCTGGATGCGGAAAAAAGCTGTATAGAGATAACTGCTACCGTGGGAATGACCGGTAAAACCGGCGTGGAGATGGAAGCGCTTACCGCCGTATCCATAGCTGCTTTAACAATATATGACATGTGCAAGGCAGTGGATAAGGGCATGGTGATAGACCACATCAGGCTCTTATCCAAATCAGGTGGGAAAAGCGGCACTTACGTCCGCAATGACCTGAAATAAATCAGTAAATTTCTGCAACACGGGAAAGCAACGCTGAATCATGTGGAGATCTAAGCGATGACAGACGAACAACTGGCGTATTTTAAATTGAAATTACAGCATATGAGCGAAGAGCTCTTATCTGAAGCCAATAGAACGATTACGGAAATGACAGACAGCAGCGGCAATTATCCTGATCCCACGGACAGGGCCACCGCCGAGTCCGACCGCAATTTCGAACTTCGCATCCGCGACCGCGAACGCAAGCTGCTGGCCAAAGTCAAGGAAGCGCTTGAGCGGATTGAAAACGATGCATATGGTGTCTGCGAGGATTGCGGAGAAGATATCGGCGTTGCCCGGCTTGAGGCCCGTCCTGTCACCACCCTCTGCATCCAGTGCAAGACAAAACAGGAAGATTATGAAAAGGCAAAGTCCAGTTGATCTGCCGTTGATGCCAAAAGATTCCCCTCTTTCAATAGACTAAGCCATGCCCGAACTAAGAAAAGACCCTATCCTCGGCCGCTGGATTATTATTGCCAAGGAACGGGGAAAGCGCCCGACAGACTTTATTGTTGAACATAGTGTCAGCAAAGGGGGATTTTGTCCACTTTGCCCTGGCAATGAAAAGACCACGCCTCCGGAGGTTCTCAGCTACGGCGACATCAACCATCAGCCCAACACCCCGGGCTGGACGTTGCGTGTGGTGCCGAATAAATACCCTGCCCTGATCATTGAGGGTGAGCTGAACAAGGAAGGGGAAGGCCTGTACGACAAAATGAACGGCATCGGCGCCCATGAAGTCATCATTGAATCGCCGAACCATGATGAAGCCTTTTCCGATCTTCCGCAGTACAGAATGCTTGATGTCTTTCTCGCTTTCCGTGACCGCATCATCGACCTCGGCCGCGACCCCCGCTTCAAGTATGTCATGGTCTTCAAAAATTTCGGCAAAGCGGCGGGCGCCTCGCTTGAGCATTCCCATTCCCAGCTGATTGCCCTGCCCATCGTCCCGGGGCGAATCGTCTCGGAAATGTCCGGCAGCCTCTCCTATTATAAATATAAGGAGCGCTGTGTCTACTGCGACATGATCCATCAGGAAATCAAAACCGAAGACAGGGTCGTCTGCCAGAACGATTATTTTCTCGCCATCGCCCCCTATGCCCCTCGTTCTCCTTTTGAAATGTGGATTCTGCCCAAAAGGCACGCCTCGTCCTTCATCAGTCAGGACCACACCTCTTTCCAGGCCCTGGCGGCAATTTTTTCGGAAAGCATGCGGCGATTGAATGCCTGTATTCCCAATGTCCCTTACAATTTTGTCCTGCATGCCTCACCTTTGCGCTCCGAACCGTTGGAATATTTTCACTGGCATTTTGAGATCATGCCCAAATTGACCCAGATTGCCGGTTTTGAATGGGGCTCAGGTTTTTATATTAATCCGACCCCGCCCGAGGATGCCGCGAAATTTCTTAAGGAAGCGAAAGTGTGATTGAACTTTATAAAACAGGTGGCTCATGAAAAAGATATTACTCGTTGACGATGAAGAAAGCATCCATCTGCTCTACCGGGAGGAACTCGAAGAAGAAGGCTATGAAGTGCACTCCGCTCTTTCCGGCGAAGAGGCCCTGGAAAAACTCCATATTATAGAACCGGATCTCGTCATACTTGACATCAACATGCCGGGCATGAACGGCATTGATGTGCTGCGCCGCATGAAGGAAATCAACCAGGCCATGCCGGTTATTCTCAGCTCCGCCTACCAGGAATTCAAACAGGATCTCGCCTCATGGGCCTCGGATGACTACATTGTCAAATCATCCAATCTGGACGAACTAAAAAGCGCCGTCCGTAAATATCTGTCCTGAGCAACCGGTGGCAGCAACCCCGCAATGAAGGACATCCAGAGCCTGCGCGATCACCGGCGTATCAACATCAAAAAAGTCGGGGTCAAGGATATTTCCTACCCGATCTCCGTGCTTGACCGGGCAAACAAGGTGCAGCGGACCGTGGCCAGGGTGAATATGTACGTCAACCTGCCCCACCAGTTCAAGGGCACCCACATGAGCCGCTTCATCGAGATTCTCAACCACTTCCACGGCGACATCAATCTGCGTAGTTTCCGGCTCATTCTGGAAGAGACAAAAACAAAACTGCAGGCCGAGGCAGCACATATGGAAATTGAATTTCCCTTTTTCCTCAAAAAAAAATCGCCGGCGGCCAACAAGATGGAACTGGCCGAATACCTTTGTAAAATGCACGGTTCGCTTGACCGGACAGATGACCTTACCCTGGAAATCGCCGTGCCCATCTCTCCGCCGGCGCCGGTGCAGACCAGCTCCGGCCTGCCCGAATCCCTCGGTCACTGGGGAGTGGCGAATATCTGTCTCCGCTTTAAGCGTTTCATCTGGATGGAAGAGCTGATTGAAATGGTCGAAGCCGTAACCACCCATGACCTGCAGTGGTCCGCCGCATCAGTCAAACCTCCCAACCGTACCCTATCCGTGGAAAAAATTGCCAAGGATCTGGCCGTCAAACTTGCCGGCCATCCTGACATCAGCTGGTGTTCCATCACCGTTGAGAATCTCTCCCAAGGCTTCAGCACCTTTGCCACCATTGAATGGCCGGAAGAGGACATGAACTCCAATCACAACCGCATACATTAAATAGTAAATCCTATGAATCAAGAATTTTTACTGGAAATCGGCACGGAAGAAATACCGGCAGGCTACATTGAACCGGCCCTGGATTTCATGAAGTCAACCATGGGCAGAAAACTGCAGGAACTGTCTCTCTCCTTTGACGCCATCACCGCCGCCGCCACGCCGCGCCGGCTGACTCTCTGCGTCCAGGGGCTCAGTGCCTGCCAGCCCGACCGCAGAGAAGAGGTTCTCGGCCCCCCGAAAAAAGCGGCTTTTGACAGTGATAACAAGCCCACCAAGGCCGCCATCGGTTTTGCCAAATCACGCGGGGCGGCCCTGGAGGACATCCGAATTGCCAGTACGGCCAAAGGTGAATACCTGATGCTGGTCCAGGAGCACAAGGGCGAGCAGACAGCCGCGATTCTTTCCCGCCTGCTGCCGGAGTTCATTCTCTCCATCCCCTTTCCCAAGTCCATGCGCTGGGGCGTTTTCCGGGTCAGTTTTGCCCGGCCCATCCAGTGGCTGCTCGCCCTGTTTGCCGGCAAGGTGGTTGACTTTACCATCAATGATCTCTCCTCCGGCAACACCACCCGCGGCCATCGCTTCATGGCGCCCCAGGTCGTGCCGGTCAAAAATTTTGCCGATTACCTGGACGTGCTGCGCCAGCATTATGTTTTTGCCGACCTGGAAGAGCGGCGCGGCATGGTGAAAAGCGAGGTGGCCCTGGCAGCCTCCGCGGCCGGGGGAGAAATCGTTGCCGACAGCGGCCTGCTGGACACGATCACCAATCTGGTGGAACTTCCCGTGGGGGTCAAAGGCAGTTTTGACGACAAATTTCTGGCCCTGCCCCGGGAGGTGCTCATCACCTCCATGCGGGTACACCAGAAATATTTCACCGTGGCAGACCAGAACGGGAACCTGATGCCCAACTTCGTGGCCGTGAACAACACGAAAATCGAAGATACGGCCATGGCCGCCGCAGGTCATGAAAGGGTGCTGCGCGCCCGGCTGGAGGATGCGCTTTTTTTCTTCAAGGAGGACAAGCAGCGCAGTCTGGAAGGTTGCCTGCAGAATCTGTCCGGGGTCGTTTTCCAGGCCCAGCTCGGCTCCATGCTGGAAAAAACCGAGCGGCTGGAAAAACTGACCGCCTTTTTGTGCCAGAAAATCGCACCAAACCTGCTCGCCACCGCCGTACGTGCCGCCCGGCTGGCCAAAGCGGACCTGGTGACGAACATGGTGGGCGAATTCCCCACCCTGCAGGGGGTGATGGGTAAATATTACGCGCTGCATGAAGGGGAAACCGCGGAGGTTGCCGAGGCCATTCAGGATCATTACCTGCCGGTCAGGGCAGACAGCGCCCTGCCGGGAAATATCCCCGGCGCCCTGGTCAGCATCGCCGACCGGCTGGACACCATCGCCGGCTGTTTCGGCATCGGCAAGATTCCCACCGGCACCACCGATCCCTACGGACTGCGGCGTCATGCCCTGGCTTTGCTGCATATTATCGCCGACCGCGCATTCCCCCTTTCCCTGTCCGAATGCATCGGTGAAGCGCTTGGCCTTTACGGCGACAGGCTGACCGAGGACCGGCAGAAGACCGCCAAGGCCATTCTTGACTTCATCAGGGGACGCTACACGAATGATCTCATCGCCAAAGGTTTGGCCCAGGAGGCGGTTGAGGCCGTGCTTTCCACCTCCTTTGATGATATCGTTGACTGCCGGAGACGGATCGATGCGCTGATCAGCATCAGCTCCCGGGAAACCTTCACCCTGCTGGCCGGTGCCTTCAAACGGGTCATTAATATCATTAAAGATCACGCCGATTATGAAGTCTCTTCCACCCTCCTGCAGGAAGAGGCGGAAAAGAGACTGTACACCGTATACCTTGCGGTGCGGGACCAGGTGGAACCGCTGGTCAGGGGAAAAGACTACGGCCAGGCCCTGGAGAAAATCCTGGAGATGAAAGAGCCGGTTGACGCCTTTTTCGACACCGTCATGGTGATGAGCGAGGATGCCCGGCTCAGAAAAAACCGGCTGTCGCTGCTGGCCGCCATTGCCCAACTCTTTCTGCGCATCGGCGACTTCTCCAAAATGTATACCCTGACGGGTAATGAATAAAACTTTGCCGCTCAGGCCGCGACATAAAAACTTCGCACATCATCCAGGGCATTTTCATAGAACAGGGGCAGGTGATCATAAACGTTTTGGATGCAGCCTGCCAGCCTGATCACCTCCTGCCAGTCTCCCCTTTCATAGGCCTTGACGAGGTTGAGAATACCAGCATACTGGGTTGTCTCCTCACCAATCAATGTGGCAACGATGTCGTGGGTCAGGCTGAGCTGGCGTAAAACGTTCTCCATGGGCTGGTCAAGCAAAACATCCAGCAGAGAAAACATGCCCACGGTATAGCAGGTCAGGGTAAAATCCCGCCCCTTGCCCATCGTCTCGCCAATCTGTTCACAGAACCTGGCCCGCAGCAGGGTCAGGCGCAGCAGCTCCTGGGGCTTATCATCGGCCATATAGGAGAGCATCATCAGGCTGAGCCATTTGCGCAGAGTCAGTTCGCCGATCAGGGCCACCGCGCTCTGCAGCGAAGTCACCTCCATTCTCCGGCGCATGGCGGCAGAGTTGACGTAGCGCAGCAGCTTATAGGAAAGCGATACGTCGCGGGCAATAAATTCCGCAATCTTTTTAAAGCTGTAATTTTCATCCTGGAGGACGCGGATGATCTTCAGATACTGCAATTTTGAGCCGGGAATATCCCTGCCCTGGACGATTTTGGGTCTACTGAAAAAATAGCCCTGGAAAAAAGAAAAGCCCATGCCCTTTAAGACATCAAATTCCTCAATTGTTTCAACCTTTTCAGCCAGCAGCTTAACATTGTAGGGGGCAACCTGCCGCAGATTACGGCTTAACTCATCCACGGTCATGGCCTGGACATCAAATTTGATGATGTGGGCCAACTCAACAAGCGGCAGAAATTCCTCGGTAAAAACGAAATCATCCAGGGCAAGAACATAACCCTTTGCCACCAGATTTCTGCAGGCATTGATAACTTCCGGGGTTGCTTCCACACTTTCCAGTACCTCGGCGACGGTAATTCGCGGCGGAAAAAGCGCCGGATACTCTTTAACGAGCATATCCCCGGTGAAATTGATAAAGGCCTTTCTCCCCTGCGTGATTTTGCTGATGCCGATCAGGGAGAAGGTGTTGGTGATGACCCTGGAGGTTGCCTGCTCGCCGTCCTGGCCTACATCGAAAAAATTATCAAGCCCTGACCGGAACAGAAGTTCATAGCCGAATACCCTGCCATTGCGACGGAATATCGGCTGCCTGGCAATGAAAATCCTGCCTCCTCTATCAGGCGGCTCATCGGCGGTCACAGACATAACCCTCATCGCAATATCATCCATTAGTTGATTATAGGCCAGGAGTATTCGGAACGTCAAGGAGCTTCAGGAAAGCATCCCGCCCACTGCCAAAAAATTCGCAGACCTTTATCCCGACCTGATCTCTCCCTTTCCCCCGTCTAACCAATATAAACGTTTACATGATAAAATCATAGAGTTTAGCCTTATTTTCAGACATACTGTAAACATCACAGGTGTGCATGAAAAAAGGATGGTCACGACATGATTATCGGGGTGCCGAAAGAAATAAAAAACAGGGAATTTCGGGTTGGCATCGTCCCTGCCGGGGTGAAAACCCTGACTGCCGCCGGACACCAGGTTCTTATTGAGAAGGACGCGGGCAGCGGCAGCGATATCTCTGACAGCGAATATGTCCGCGCCGGGGCGGAGATTGTCCCGGCAGCAGAAGAGCTTTACAGACGGGCCGAGCTGATCGTGAAGGTCAAGGAACCATTGCCCCAGGAGTATCCCTTCCTGCGGCCGGGCATGATCCTCTATACCTATCTCCATCTTGCCCCTTTGCCGGAATTGACCGAACTGCTGCGGCACCGAGGGGTAACGGCCATCGGCTATGAAACGGTGCGGCTGGATAACGGCTATCTCCCTCTGCTGGCCCCGATGAGCGAGGTGGCAGGCCGGATGTCGATCCAGGTCGGCGCCCATTTTCTGGAAAAAGAGGAGGGAGGCCGGGGTATCCTGCTTGGCGGGGTACCCGGCGTGGACCATGGCCACGTCACCATCATCGGCGGCGGCACAGTCGGCAGTTATGCCGCCAGGGTGGCCACCGCCCTTGGCGCCACCGTTACCGTGCTGGACACGGATCTGCACCGGCTCGCCTATCTTGACGACATCTTCGCCGGCCGCATTAACACCCTGATGTCCAATATCCACAATCTGGAACAGGAACTGCGCATCTGCGACCTGCTGGTCGGCGCCGTGCTGATTCCCGGCAGCAGTGCCCCGAAACTGGTTAGCAGGGAGATGCTCTCCCTGATGCAGAAGGGAGCGGTTATTGTCGATGTGGCCATCGATCAGGGCGGCTGCATGCAAACGTCGCGGCCCACCACCCATTCAGATCCGGTTTTCATGGTGGATGGCATCATCCATTACTGCGTGGCCAACATGCCCGGCGCGGTCCCCCGCACCTCCACCTTTGCCCTGACCAACGCCACCCTGCCCTTTGCCCTGGAAATAGCCGACAAAGGTCTTTTCACTGCGGCGGCTGACAACACCGCGCTCAGGCGCGGCATTAATGTCCACGACGGGGAAATCCGCAACCGGGAGGTGGCTGAATCCCAGGGCCGGAAGTGGCAGCCATTTGTCTGCTGAGGCCGCACTGCCGCATGCCCGCGCTTCATGAGCCCATTGCCCGAATAGCGCCGCACGGCTGGAATTTCGCAGATGCCTAACGGGCATTGCGTCCTTTGTTATGGAATGGTCAGCCAATCCCAAAAAATATCGTTACCGGTGATAAGGTATGAACGAAAATCCGCCCCCTGCGCTGATTAATTATTTCCCGGTCAGCAAGCATTGCCTGATGAAGATGTACGGGGAGATCACCTTTGATCTGTATACGATCCCCCGGAGCCAGCAGCAAGGGCGGGAACCGGTGCTGCTGGTGCATAAAAATTCCATGCTGGCCAATGCCAGGGATCTCATTGCGGCAAGCGGTTTTGAGAACTTCTACATCCGGAAAGAGGATCAGGGCAAACTCCATCATCTCATAGAAAATTTCATCGGCATGATGATCGATGATCCCCTCATCCCGCTCAAGGAAAAATCAAACCTTATCTACAACTGTGCCGCCAATGTCCTGAAGGATATTTTCTCCGATCCCAGAAGCGGGGACAATCTAAAGCGGACGGAAAACATTACCGGCAATATCATCAATTTTGCTTTAAGCGACCAGGCATCCATTCCCAGTCTGCTGCAACTCAGCTCCCATGATTATTACACCTTCACCCACTGCCTCAATGTGGCTGTTTTCAGCATAGGCCTGTGGCAGGCCATTTACCCGGCCAGACAGGATTGTCTGCGGGAATTTGCCCTGGGCTGCATTCTGCATGATATCGGTAAGAGCCGGATTGACGATGCCATCCTCAATAAGCCGGGCAAACTGACCGAGGACGAATTCGCGGTGATGAAAAAGCATCCGCAATACGGCTACAAGCTGATGATCGGTGCCGTCCCGGCCATCTCCCTTGATGTCATTCTCCATCACCATGAAAAACATGACGGCAAAGGTTATCCCCGCGGGCTGCAGGGAGACAGGATTTCCGACTTTGCCAAAATCGCCGCCATTGCCGATGTCTATGATGCGCTGACCACCAAAAGATCCTACGCAGACGCCAAGGACCCCTTCAAGGCCGTGCTGACCATGAAGGAGAAGATGGTGGGCCATTTTGAACAGGATAAATTCATTTCCTTTATCCATCTGCTGCGCGGCAGGAGTTCACCCCCACAGGCGGACAAGAAACAGGCTTAACAGGGGCAAATAGGTAATCAGGGCGAGGGCGGCCATCTGCAGAATGATGAACGGCAGCGTGGCCTTATACACCGTTATCATCGGCTTTTCAAAGCGATAGCTGGCCAGAAACAGATCAAGGCCCACCGGCGGGGTGGAGTAGCCGATCTGCAGATTGGCCAGAAAAATGATGCCCAGATGAATGAGATCCACCCCATAGCCCTGGGCGACCGGCACAATGAGCGGCACCACCAGCACCAGGGCCGAGAAGATATCGAGCATGCAGCCGACAATCAGCAGGAAGATGTTCAAGAGCAGCAGAAAGGTGTATTTGCTGCTGATATAATGCTGGATGATCTCAAAAAGACGCATGGGCACCTCCCGGTCCACCAGGAAGTTGGTGGAGGCCATGGAGGCGGCCAGAATCACCAGGATACCGCCGAAGAACATCATGCTCTGCACCATGATGGCAGGCAGGCGGGAAAGGGTGATGTCGCGATAGATAAAGACCTCTACGACCAGCACATAGAGGGCCGTTACCGCCGCCGCCTCCCCGGCCACAAAAAATCCGCCGTAAATTCCTCCCAGAATAATCACCGGCAGGGGCAGCTCCCAGGCAGCCTCTTTGATCCCGGCCGTGACCTCGGCCCGGGAGGGGGCAGCGCCGCGCCGGCGAACCGGCGGGCTTTTTTGCATACTGTAGCCGCCGATCAGGGTAAGCATCACCAGTCCCGGCACGATGCCGGCCAGAAAGAGCTGATCGATCCGCACCTCGGCAATAACCCCGTAGAGGATCAGCGGCAGACTGGGAGGAAACAGCAGGCCAAGACTGCCGGATGTGGTGATGAGCCCCAGGGAAAACTTTTCGGTATATTGATCCTTGACCAGGGCTGGGTAGAGGAGACCTCCCAGGGCAAAAATCGTCACGCCGGACGCCCCGGTAAAGGCGGTAAAGACGGCGCACACCACCAGAGCCACCACTGCCAGCCCGCCCGGCATCCAACCGAGCAGCAGCCGGGAGAGGTTGAGCATCCGCCGGGGCGTGCCGCTTGCAGACAGCAGGGTACCGGCAAAAATAAAGAGCGGCAGCGAGACCAGCAGCGGGGTATCCGCCAGACGGGACATCTCGATAATGACCACGGAAATATCAATGCCCACACTGTAAAAGGAGAGCAGGGCCAGCGCCGCGATGATGATAAACAGCGGCGTGCCCAGCAGCGCCATGAGCAAGGTAAAATATCTGCAGAGAATCACGGCGGGGAGACCATCAGGATGGGCGGGCGGAAGATTTGCCGGCAATTGCCAGGAGATCCGCCACACCGGCTGAGAAAAATCGAAAAGCCATCAGACCGAAGGCCAACGGGAAAACGAGATTCCAGGCCCAGGAAGGAATGGAGAGCAGGGAGGTGCCGCCGAACTCGGCCTCATTGCGGACAAAGCTTGCGGCCGCCCAGGTCAGGGCAACAGACACCAGGGTGGAAAAAAGATGAATCAGCAGCTTAAGCCATGGCTTCACGCCGGCCGGTACCAGATAGGAGACCAGATCAAGGCCGATATGCTTGCCCATCCGGGTGGCCACGGCCGCCCCGAACATACCGGACCACAGCACCAGATAACGGAGCAGCGGGTCGGCCCAGAGCAGCCCCCCGGAAAAAACATCCCGCAGGGCTATCTGCAGACAGGCCAGCAAGATCATGCCGGCCAGCAGCAGGCAGAGAAAAGCCTCCTCCAGCCGCTGCCCAAAGCGGCTCAAAACGGCCACCCATTTGCCTAAAACATTCATAGGTCAGCATTCATCAGCAAAAATTGTATCTGTCATCATGGTGGTAAAAAATGAAAATTTTTTCTTCACGCCGGCGTTTTTTTTCAGCTGCGCGCACCAGAAAAAAAATCAACGGCTGCGATACTGGGTGAGCAGCCGCATGGTCTCCGCATAAATCTCCTCGGAAAAGGCCTTGCCTTTCAACCGAGCTACCGTCTTGTCCCGCACCATTTCCAGTTCGGTCAAGGCACCGGATTCGATATTCACCAGGGTAACCCCGTTGTCCTGCAACACGGTCCGGGCCTCTTCATTGCTTTTCCTGGTGTCCTCCAGCAGAATGCCGAAATGCTTTGCCGCGGCAGTTTTAATCAGCGCGCCATACTTTTCCGGCAGCCGGGTGAACTGTTGGCGATCCAGCAGAAAAGCGCCGTAGGCATAACCAAAGGGCATGTCGGTGATATATTTGGCCTTGGTGTACCATTGCAGCACAATGGAGCCGTAAAGTGAATTAAAAACCGTACTGACCAGACCGGTCTGCAATGAGGTGAGCACATCGGGAATGGAGAGGGGGGTTGGCGTGGTCCCCAGGGTTTCCAGGAAGCCGGCACTGAGCGGGTCATTATCAGGCGCCCAGCAGGTGCTCTTTTGCAGCTCCGCCACCGTGGCAATCGGCGCGGTGGACATGGTGTAGACAAATCCGACCTCGGTCAGGGCAATGAGTTCCAGGCCGTTTTCCGCAAAGGCCTTGTGGAAATATTCATCAAGCCCCTGCTTGACCTGGTCCACCTCTTCATAGGAATGCATCAGAAATGGAATGCCCAGAACCCGGAAGTCAGGGACCACCGAGCCGATGCCGGTCATGGTAAATCCGCCGCCATTGAGCTGCCCGACCCGCATCTTGCGATACATGGCCAGATCATCCCCCATGACCCCGCCGGCGTAAATCTTGAACCCCACCTCGCCGTTGCTCTGGTCCTCCACCTCCTGGGCGAACTCCCGGAAACGCTTGGTCCAGACGCTGCCCTCAGGCGCCAGCGACGCCACCTTGAACAGATATTTCGGGCCGGCAACGGCCTGCGGGACTGATGCGCAGAACCCAGCAAGAATCAGTATGAAAACCTGGACAATTCCGAGTAAACGAGGCATGCAAAAGCTCCTGCGGGTGCGGCGAATGAGTAAAAAACAGTATAATGATGGTCGCTCTCTGAGTGACCGCAGCAGGCCATCAGAAATAACGGTCAACTTCGGCCAGCAGCTGGCCGGCCCTTTTTTTAGCCACCTGATTGGCCAGGGCCAGGTCAGGCCTGGATGCAAGCGGAAAATCAAGGACCTCCCGCAGCAATTTTTCAAAAAGGTCCCGGTCAAAAACGGTTCTGGCATAGGTTTCGGCAAATGCCACCTGGGCCGGCAGGAACTGATGATCACCGATGGCCAGCGCCCGCTCAAAATGCGCCCGGCTCTCTGCCGGGTTGCCGCCGAGCATCGCCGGCCTTGACCCGTAATAGGAACCGAGGAAAAGATGGGCCGCACCATGATAATATCCCTCATCAAGCTGCAGAACTCTCGCCATGATCTTCTCAACCTTGGCCAGAGCGGCCAGGGAGGCCGGCGACCCTGACTGATATTGCAGCCACAGGGCCCAGCCATACCCCCCCCAGAAAAGAGCGGCCACCTCGCTTCTGCGGCAGGAGGCCAGGGCCCCGTGCAGCTCATCCAGCGAGTATCCTTTTTCTCCGTCATCAAGATGCAGGCATTCGGCCAACAGGATTAAGCCATAGTCTTTTGCCTTATTACTAAGCTGAACAGCCCTCTCAATCCTGCCGCAGGCGGCCAGTGCCATGGTATAGGAGCTGTAGGACTGGGTTGCGGTCAGAAGCAGCCCTCTGTTTTCCGGATTGTCGGCCAGCAGGCTGTCAATCATCAGCAGATAGGCCGGAGCGCCTTCACAGACCAGTTCCAGATCGGTCTGCTTCTGCAGGTTGTCAACGGTCGGCTCAATCATCCGGCTGACCACCAGAGAGGTGCAGCCGCCAAGCAGGCAACTCACCATACCGCCTGCAATAAATTGTTTCCATTTTCCCATGATCTCCGTACTATATATGGCAATTTGAAACTCTGCAAGCACTGTGAACAATCAACGCCTTTAACACTTTGACACATCGGGCGCATGCATGCTATAGTGCCCGCCACTGATTCATACGCTCAAACCAATAGTAATCGACAACGATTTCAACGAGATTTCCGAAAGAAGGAGAGCCCATGAAAACAACGACATCGCAATCTTTGTTTGCAGAAGCCCAGCGCCTCATCCCCGGCGGTGTAAACAGCCCGGTGCGGGCCTGTAAGTCCGTGGGCTGCGATCCCCGCTTCATCCAGCGTGCCGCCGGTGCAAAAATTTATGATGCGGACGGCAACGAATATATCGACTTCATCGGCTCATGGGGTCCCATGATTTTAGGCCATAATTATCCGGCTATCATGGAGGCCATCCAGCAGGCCATGGCCAACGGCACCAGTTTCGGCGCCCCTTGCCCCCTGGAGGTGGAGCTGGCCAGGCTGGTCACCGACGCCCTGCCCTCCGTGGACATGGTCCGTTTTGTCAGTTCCGGGACCGAGGCCACCATGAGTGCCGTGCGTCTTGCCCGGGGCTATACCGGCAAAAAGGTGATCGTCAAATTTGACGGCTGCTATCATGGCCATGCCGATTCATTTCTGGTCAAAGCCGGCTCCGGCATCATCACCCTTGGTATTCCCGGCAGTCCCGGGGTGCCGGATGACATCGTCAAAAACACCATCTCCATTCCTTACAACAATGGTGAAATTCTTGAAAAAACCCTGAGGGACAGCTCGCTGGACATCGCCTGCGTCATTGTCGAACCAGTGGCCGGCAATATGGGCGTGGTGCTGCCCGCCCCGGGATTTCTCGAGAAACTCCGGGCCCTGACCAGCGAACTCGGTATCGTGCTTATCTTTGATGAGGTTATTACCGGCTTCCGGGTCAGCTATGGCGGCGCCCAGCAGAAATTCGGCATCATGCCGGATCTCACCTGCCTGGGAAAAATCATCGGCGGCGGTCTACCGGTTGGCGCCTACGGCGGCAAAAAGGAAATCATGTCGCTGATTTCCCCGCTGGGCCCGGTCTACCAGGCCGGCACCTTATCCGGCAACCCGCTGGCCATGGCCGCCGGAACGGCCACCCTGAAGGCCCTGAAAGAACCCGGATTTTATGAAAAACTGGACCGGAAGGCGGCCGGGTTTGCCGAAAATCTACAGCAACTGGCCGACAGATATCTGGGTGAGGCAACACTCAACAGACAGGGATCGGTCATGACCCTGTTCTTTGGCCCGGGTCCGATCACCGACTTCGATTCCGCCATGAAGGCTGATGCGGGCAAATATGCGAAATTTTACCGGCTGATGCTGGACCAGGGAATCTACCTGGCCCCCTCCCAGTTTGAGGGCATGTTTCTCTCTGCCGCCCACAGCAGCGAGGATCTGGCAAAGACCCTCGAAATGACTGAATGGTCATTCAAAAAAATACAAAATTAATTTGAAAATCGTTGACTTTGCTCTAAAACCGTGCTAATTGCAGATTCAAGCTGGCTAAGGGCTTCTTAAGGAATTGCCATGGGCGGAAACCACAAAGAGTGGATGAAGCTGATGAGTGTGTTCGGCACCATCGGCCTCCATATGTGTTCCAGCATTTTCATCGGAGTGGGTATCGGCTATTACCTGGACCACAAGGTTTTCGACGACAGGACAAGTCCATGGCTGACCCTGATTTTTTTGGCTTTCGGTATCGTAGCAGGCTTTAAAAACCTCTATCAGTTATCCAAACGCAAGGATCTGTGATGAAAAGCGTTCCCGCACAGGGCCACAATGAATTCCCGATGCATCGGGTTGATATACTGAACTGGGTGATTGCGCTCTTTTTTGCAGGGATTGCCTGGCTCTATTACCCGATTATAATTGCAAAAAGTGTATTAATTGGCGGCCTGGTGGCAAATATCAGCTATTTTTATCTTAAAAAAGACCTGAAGGATTTCCTTCAGGGCAAGCTGCTGCACAGCGGTAAGGTGCAAAGCGCCAAATTGAAGTTTTATCTGAAATACTATGCCAGATTGATCGCTCTCGCTCTTGTTCTGTACATTCTGGTCAGCCGGCATATAGTTCATCCATTAGGCTTATTAATGGGCTTGTCCGTGGTGGTTATCAGCATAGGCATCACCATGGCAAGCGTAGTTAGAAAGTTTTATTTCACGGCCAAAGAGGCTTAGGAGAAAATCATGGAACATCCAATACTGTTTATTTCAGTGATTCTGCAGGCGCTGGGGCTCCCAGTTCCCCATACACTGGTCGGCGAGACGCTGCTCGCCAAACTCGTGTCCCCGCATCTGACCTATACCTGGCTGGTAATGGCCTTTTTGATTATCATGCCCAAGCTGACTCTGGGGAAACTGGAACTGGTGCCCAATGGCAAACAGAATTTCTGGGAAGTATGCGTCGGCGGTCTGGAAACTTACATGGCCGACCAGATGGGTCCCCAGAGAGCGGCCATGATGTTCCCGATGATTGCCACCTTTGCCTTTTACATTCTGGTGGCAAATCTGATGGGTCTTATGCCGGGTTTCATGTCTCCCACCTCAAACCTCAATATCACCCTCGGCATGACCCTCATTGTCTGGGTAACCCATCATATCCTCGGACTCAAGTATCACGGCATCAAATACATCAACCACTTCACCGGTCCCATGGTGGCGCTTATCCCGCTGATGCTGCCCATCGAGATAATCAGTAACCTGGCCCGTGTTCTCTCCCTGTCCATCAGGCTTTTCGGTAACATCATGGCTAAAGAGACCCTGCTCGCCATTCTCTTCATGCTGTACGGCGCCTTTTTCGGCCCCCTGCCGATTCTCTGCCTCGGTGTTCTGGTTTCCGTTGTTCAGACCATGGTTTTTGTTCTGCTGTCCATTCTTTACTGCCAGGGCGCCATGGAGCATGCCCATTAATATCATAAAGAGATTGAGATCTTTCACATAACAAAGAAGGCCAAAATAACACGTTTCTTAAGGAGGAAGTAAAATGAAAAAGGTACTTGTAGCGTTGATGGTAGCAGGTGGCTTCATGGGTGTAGCAAACGCTGCCATGGCAGCTGGCGGTCCGCTGGAGAAATACATGCAGCTCGGCGGCGTCAACTTGGCGCTGGTTTGTCTGGCTGCCGCAGTAGCCGTTGGCGTTGCTGCTTGTGGTTGTGGTATCGGTATGGGTACTGCTGCTGGTAACGCCTGTACAGGTGTTGCAAGAAATCCTGAAGTTTCCGGTAAAATCACCGTTACCATGATCCTCGGTCTGGCTCTTATCGAGTCTCTGACCATTTACGGTCTGGTTATCGCCCTGATTCTTCTCTATGCAAACCCGCTGCTCGGTTAATATCCGTCAAAGCTGTTTGTAAGAAGGCAAAAGGCCGCAGATTATTCTGCGGCCTTTTTTTTATTGTACGCCCGCCCGCATGCCAGATACCCTAATCATTCCCTCCCGCCAGCAAGGTGAAGCAAGCATCACCGCACCTGTTCTCTTCTTTGTTAATCCCGGAGATGCGGCCCCCATAATCAATGAAGCGCGCAGACGCAACGCTAAGAAGCATTTCCTCTTTCACAGCAACCTGTTCGAAATTCCCGGCCAACCTGCATGCTTCTGGGCAGGTCCAGCCCTTGGGGCGCCTGCTGCGGTGATGGTTCTGGAAAAACTTATTGCCCTTGGGTGCAAAAACGTTATCGTGCATGGCTGGTGCGGTTCTCTGGTGCCCGGCTTAAAGGCCGGGGAGGTTTTCCTGCCCACCTGGGCCCTGAGCGAAGAAGGGACATCCGCCCACTATCCTCTGGCCATCCGCCCGGCCGCCCACGAGGGTATGCGCCGGCGACTTGCCGGCTTCCTTCAGCAGCGCGAATATTCTGTGCAGGCAGGCCCCATCTGGACCACCGATGGCCCCTATCGCGAAACGCGGCAAAAGGTGCAGGAATACGGCAGCCAGGGCATTATGGCAGTGGACATGGAGTTTTCCGCCCTCTGCACGGTTGCCGCTTACCGGTCCGTAAATCTGGCTGCCGCCCTGCTTGTATCGGACGAACTGTATCATCCGGCATGGCGACCGATTTATATGAGCAAGTCATTTAAAAAAAAGAGCCTGGAAATCTTCCTCGCCCTGTCAAGGTTTGCTTGCAATGCTGCCTGATCAACAGTATGAATTCGCTATGCGTATTGGCCGTATCACCTGCGGAAACGGAAAATTCGCCAGCAATGTTTATCCAGGCAGCAGCAGCACCTCTTCCTTAATAAGAACCGGTCCACGATACCGCTTAAAAAAATATGGCAAAAAATTTGTATATGGTCAGCCTTGGCTGCCCGAAAAACCTGGTTGATTCAGAGATCATGCTTGCCCTGCTGGCCGCTGACGGCTATCAGATCTGCCAGGATCCCGATCAGGCCGATCTGTTGCTGGTCAACACCTGCGGCTTTATCCAGCCGGCGGTGGAAGAGGCAATTGATGAAATTATCCGGCTCGGGCAATACAAGGATAAAAAACCGGGGGTCAAGCTCGTGGTGACAGGCTGCCTGGTCCAGCGCTACGGCAAGGAATTGCCCAAGGAATTTCCCGAGGTTGATCTCTTTATCGGGGTGGACGGCTTCCACAACATAACAGCCCTGGTGGCTGATCCGGATAAACAACAGAACCGCCTTATTATCCCCGCCCAGCGCTTTCTCATGAACTCGACCATGCCCCGCAAGGTGTCCACCCCGCCGCACCGGGCCTATCTGAAAATTTCCGAAGGCTGCTCAAACCGCTGCTCATACTGCCTCATCCCTTCCATCCGCGGGCCCCAGCGCAGCCGGTCCATGGCTGACCTGGCAGGTGAGGCGGCGAGATTGGCTGAAGCAGGCGTACGGGAACTCACCCTGGTCGGCCAGGACGTGACTGCCTACGGCATTGATCTCGGCGGAAAACAAGCAACCCTGCCGGCCCTGATCACCACCATTTTAGACGCCTGCACTGCCGACTGGCTCCGCCTTCTTTACCTCTACCCCAACCGCATCAGCCATGAACTCCTGTCGCTCATGGCGCAGGAGGATCGCCTGCTCAACTACCTGGATATCCCCCTGCAGCACATCAGCAGCAGGGTGCTCAAAAAAATGAATCGGCCTTTTACCAGCCGCCAGGTCCATGAACTGCTGGATCGCATCCGCAGCAGGGTGCCGGAGGCCGCCATCCGTACAACCTTCATCGTCGGCTTTCCGGGGGAAACGGACCAGGACGTGGAAGAGCTTGCCGCATTCCTCCAAACATACCGGCTGAACAACGTGGGAATTTTCACCTATGCCAATGAAGAAGGATGTGCCGCGGAGCATTTTGCCGATCAGTGTCCGGAGGAAAGCAAACAGCAACGTCACGATTATCTGATGGAAATGCAAGCGCAGATTTCGCTGGAAAAAAACCAAGAGCTCGTCGGCAGGACATTGCCGGTGCTGGTGGAAGGATTAAGCCAAGAGACGGATCTGCTCCTGGAAGGAAGAACGCAGTCACAGGCGCCTGACATAGACGGATGCGTGTACATCACTGATGGTCAGTGCGCAGCAGGAGAAATTGTCATGGTCAAGATTACGGAAGCGCATCCCTATGATCTGGTGGGGGTGATCGCCGGCTCATCACAGGACGCATAGGTTATCTCCCCTCCCGTCTATGTCGAGAGGGGGAGAGATACGCAGAAGGCAATAAGGGCTACCGGAGGTTAGGAGCCGTTACGAACTAACCTCGGCTTTCTAAACCATTTCGTTACGGCTCCCTATGCCGTTTACAAGCCGGATGAGAACATTATTTTGTTACAACGGCTTAGGAGCTTTGATTGACCCGTTCCTTCAGTTCCTTCCCCACCTTGAAGAAAGGAAGTTTTTTCGGCGGGACCTCAATTTTCTCCCCGGTTTTGGGATTGCGCCCCTGATATGATTCATACTCCTTGATGACAAAACTGCCAAAGCCCCTGATCTCGATACTCTCACCGGATGCCAAGGTGTCAATCATGGTTTCCAGAATGGTATTGGTGATTGAGCTGGCTTCTCTATGAGGCAAATTTTCCTGCTGGGCAATGGCCTCAATCAATTCTGATTTGTTCATCTTGGTCTCCCGAACGTATCAGTTATAAACAATGTTACACCTTCTAGACGAAACATGTAACAACACGCTTTCACTAAAAATAATCCACAGAAGCTAATTTGCGCAACATCGCGGGCCAAAACTCTAACCTCCTGACATTGCTCCTTTTTTCCAAACCAACGAAAATATCTTATACAGATAAATGTCGGAATGTAAAGGCATTTTGCAAAAAAATGCAATTTTTACTGAGAAACGGGGGGAAATCTAGTTGCCGGCAAGGATCTTTTCGATATCCTTTTTGCCGATGATTTTGAATTTTCCGCTGGGCAAAGAGCCAAGCTTCAGTCTGCCATAGGCGATGCGTTTTAGTTCCAGGACAGGATGGCCGATGGCGGCGAACATTTTCCGCACCTGGCGCTTTCTCCCCTCATGGATGGTAATTTCGATGACAGTGAACCGGGCGGTTTCCCGGATTACCTTGAGCTTGGCAGGCGAGGTGCGGCGCCCCTCCAGCTCTATGCCTTGAGCCAGGCGTCCTATGGCGTCAACGGACGGCCGGCCGGTAACTTTTGCCGCATAGGTTTTCGTGATCTCAAAACTCGGATGCAGAATGTGCTGGGCAAGCTCCCCATCATTGGTGAGCAGCAATGCCCCTTCCGTATCAAGATCAAGCCTGCCCACCGGGAATACCCGCTGGCTGATCCCCGCACCCGCAAGCAGCGAGGTGACTATGGGACGCCCCTGGGGATCACTCAGGGTGGTGACGTAGCCGGTAGGCTTATTGAGCAGAATGTAGATTTTTTCTTCAGAGCAATGAATGGGCTTGCCGTTCAGGCAAATCTCGTGATCAGCGGGATCAACTTTGATCCCCATGTCAGTGACAACCTTACCGTTTATGGAGACTCTCCCCTCGCTGATATACTGTTCAGCCGTGCGACGGGAACCGGCTCCTGACCGGGCAAGGATTTTCTGCAGGCGTTCTTTCATTTACTGGAGCGGGTAAGGGAAACAACCATGCAGCCTATTGATAATCCCCTCTCCGATACTTGGCCGCCTCAACGTAAGAAACCGTGGCAACCCGGTCAAGAAGTTTGGCAAGAGGGTCTTCGGCCGGCAGTTTTTCCTTCAGACCAAGAATAGAGCCGGTATCCTCCTCCAGGGCCTCAACCAGCGGTTCAAGATCTTCTGCCGGCAGACGAAGATTATTTAAAGCGGAACCAAACGACTCCAGACTGTTAATCGTCGCCTCAGCTACGGAGAGACTCTCAATACGCAATCCAGGTGCAACCTGACCGGCGGAAGCGACGGCGGTGGCGAAGCCGGAAGCAGCAGAGGAGGTGACGGACAGCAGCTCCGCTTCCAACAGATCTTTAAAATCAGCCCCGGAAATGGGTTTTGACCTTTTCTGGTCTGACTGGCCGTTATTTTGTATTCCCTGCAAATTCGTTATCTTCATATCGTGCCTCCACTGAGGATCCCTGCTTTCATTTTCCTGCTTACCATAGCCTCAATATAACATATCGGCAAAAAAAACAAATTCTTTAATAAAAGAACAGCAGCTCAAACAGATGGGCATTTTTTTCGGCAGCCCGCTTTTTTCCGCTAAAACAAACCGTAAAATTCATTTTGTCGGAATAACAAATCATATTTTTCCGCGATTTTGGACAATAAAAATAAGCAGATCTACCGCTCCATGAATATAACTACCCTTAATCAATAAATAAAGATTAAATTTCCTCGCGTGGAATGGGTATTGCTTAGATAGGAAACAGAAAGCAGCATTGCGCCTTGCACTTCCCGTTGCTCTCATCCTGACAAAATACTACCTGCAAAATTTTATTCCGGGAAATAGGCGCCAAAAACCCAAGGAGTAACAAATGAAAACAAGCAAAATCCTCACTGCTGTCTTTACCTGCCTGCTCACCATGTCCGCGCAGACAGCGATGGCCAACATCATCACCACCCCGCCCGAGTTCGACGGGACCTGGACAGTCGTTTGCAATTACGGCTTGGGATTCTCCGTATATGACCCGGTTGCAGATGGCATGATGTTTGTCGGCGGGGAAAATGATCCCCTGCAGTTCGCCATAACAACGGAAACATATCCTGTTTTCACTCCGGTTTATGTCCTTGCCGCTGCAAGCGGTTATTTTGCCAGCTATGACCAGATCCTGGATACGGGCGATTCATTTCTGGGCCCGGACAGGGAGGTGAAAATATCCTTTGCCATCAGCGGCACGGATACCCCTTTTACGGTTTATGACGGGGGAACCTATCAGGGGTTGCAGTTAATCGTTAATGGCAGGGAAACCGGCCTGATAACCGTGAAATGCGCGACCCCCAACCCGGTTCCCGTTCCCGGCACGGTGTGGCTGCTCGGCAGCGCTTTGGCCGGCATCGTTTCCCTGCGCAGAAAAGGCAACCAGCAGTAATTTTTCATCCAGCCTAGCTACAAGCAAAAATGGCTGTTGTTTCTTATCCTGAAACAACAGCCTTTTTTATGTCCGACAAAAAATCAGCGCAGCTTCTTCGGCAGCAGGGAGTCAATTTTCGCATCAACCTGCTTTTTGGTAGCGGGATCCACCTCAAGCACCTGAGGATACCAGGGCTTTAAGCGGCAATCAAAGACAATGGGGGGGACAAGCCCCACATGAAAGCGGCGGACACCCTGGCTGGCGCAATAAATATCCGCCGCCGGTTCAAAACGGGTAAAAAAGGTCCAGACAAACTCCTGCAGGCTGACCGTCGCCTCCTCGAGATTATCCACCAGCAGCACCACCGGCCATCCGGCAAAGGCACTCTCCGCGGCAACCCTCTGCGGCAGAGACTTTTCCGCTTCATATCCCGCACACTCGACCACCAGAGTGCCGGGTAAAAAGGCCCTGGCAGCCGTGCAGCCGAAGGGCAACTCCCCATGAAAAGAGCGGGGCAACACGTTTTTGGCTTCACGGCCAAGCCCCATCAGCAGCGCCTTGGAGCCGTTATTGACCGAAGGGCCGGTATAATCCAGGGTATCCTGGGAGACATTGGCAAAAACAAACAGATCCTGCTGCCAGTTCACCCTTTCCAGCACATGCACCCACAGGGTGGCGAAATTGTCGATATCAATATCCCCGTCCGTTATGATGAGAAATTTCGTCAGTGACAGCTGGCCTTCCCCCAGGATGCGCAGACCGGAGGCAAAGGCCTCCCGGGGATAACGGTCCCTGACCCGGGCCGCGGCCAGGCAATGAAAACCCGCCTCGCCAAAGGTCTTGAGCTGTTTCACCCCGCTCATGACCATGGGAAACAGCGGCGACAGCAGGTCCTGGAGAAAATCGCCGATATAAAAGTCCTCCTGCTTGGGACGGCCCACCACCGTGGCCGGATAGATGGCGTCCCGGCGATGATAGAGACGGTCAACCTGAAAGACCGGGTAGTCATGGGTCAGGGAGTTGTAGCCGTAATGATCGCCAAAGGGGCCCTCCGGGCGGCGCATATGGGGCGGCACCACGCCCTTGGCGGCAAACTCCACATTGGCGACCAGATTGTGGCCGCCCAGCGGGTCCTTCACCATGGGCAGCTTCTCGCCAAGCAGCAGCGAGGCCAGCATCAGCTCAGGCAGATTTTCCGGCAACGGGGCAATGGCGGCCATGATCAGGGCCGGCGGGCCACCGATGAACAGGGTCAAGGGCAGGCTTTCATTGCGGGCCTCCGCCGCATGGTAGTGGTAACCGCCGCCCTTATGGATCTGCCAGTGGATGCCGGTGGTCTCGTCATCATAACGCTGGATGCGGTACATGCCGAGATTGTGGCCCCGGCCGCCGGGATGCTCGGTGTACACCAGAGGCAGGGTCACAAAGGCCCCCCCGTCCGTTTTCCAGGAGGTAAGCATGGGCAGTTCGGTCAAACGGGCGGGCCGCATGCAGTTGTCCAGAATGGGGCCGGTCTTCATAATTTTGGTGCCGATTCTGGCCGCCTGCGGCACCAGGCCGCGCATTGACCAGATTTTACCGAAACTTGGCGGCATGAGCTGCTCAACGGCCCGCACCAGGTCTGCAACAAACTGCTGGGCCCGGTGGCCGAAGGATATCTCCATGCGCCGTGCCGTGCCGAACAGATTGGTGGCCACGGGAAAACGGCTACCCTTTACTTTGTTGAAAAGCAGGGCCGGCCCACCCTGGGCGATCACCCGTCGATGAATCTCGGCAATTTCCAGATGCGGATCAACCTCCACGTCTATTTCCAGCAGGTCTGCTTCCTGGCGCAAAACATTGAGATAGGAGCGAAGATCTTTGATAATGGGGTAATGCACTACTTATCCTCGTTCAGAAAAAGGGTATGGTATTCTTCTTCCTGCAGATGCTTCTTCATGAGCCTGGTCAAAAAATCAACGGTGGCCTCGATATCCGCATCGTCCAGGCGGGGAATAAGCGCCTCCAGCATGGCAGGCGCGGAAAACAACTGCAGAAAAGCGGCAAGGGAACGTTCATCGGTCTCCCGGTTGAGTCCGAAACACATTTCAGCCGGATCAATTTTTTTTTGGAGGAGTGATCTTTCCATGGATTGCAGCCCCTTCATCTGTTATGATATTTAATATTTATTTCAACTAGTAACAAATGATTAACATGACATCAGCCAAAAAAAATGACCCTGCCTCCTCGGGCTGGGTTGCCCAGCAGGCGGGATATGACTATACCAGATCCGAGGATATCATCAGCAATACGCTGAACTGGCTTCAGGCGAAACGGGTCTTCATCAGTCTGCTACACAAAGGGTATCAGTCCGGCGGCACAATTATCGTTGATGCCGACCACAAAAAAGTCGTGGTCGACAAACCGAAAGACTGGCCCGCAACCCATGCAAGCTTCAGGGTGATCTTCCGCAATGCGGCAAAACTGTGGAGCCACTTCCCCGGCGAACTGCTGTCCGCCTCGGCAGACTCTCTGATTCTCAAACGGCCGGAAGAATTATTCATCCTCCAGCGCCGGCAGCACTACCGGATCAATCTCCCCGAGGGAAGCCTGGCTACTTTCCTGTATAACCAGAAAAAGTGCAAGCTTAATATGCAGGATCTCAGCGCCGGCGGCATGCTGCTCAGCGCCAAGAACCCCAAAGACCTGCCGCAGGATCATCATACCATAAAAAACATCATCATCACCATCCCCTCGGACGATGCCGCCGCCGGGGCGGATAACGGGGTCCTCCGCTTTAAAATCAAAGAGGGGGAGGTGGTCCGCAGCTTCGCCCACAGCAAATTGCGCCTGTTCTGCCTGGGGATACGATTTTCGCCGGACAGACCGGAAGAGGAACGGATCATGAAATATATCCGCCAGAGGGAACTGGCCCTGCTGCGCAAAGGCCTCCAGCAGTAGTCTCTCAGCCCACCCGCCAGTGCACCTTCCTGGTCCTCGGTCCATCAAACTCGCAGAAAAATATCTTCTGCCAGGTGCCGAGCTGCAGTCTGCCGTTTTCCACAAAAATGGTAACCGATGAGCCGAACAGGGACGCCAGCACATGGGATGGCGAATTGCCCTCCAGATGGCTATAATCCAGCCCGAAGGGAATGATCTTCCGCACCGCCTTGATGATATCGCCCTGCACCGCCGGATCCGCCCCTTCATTAATGGTGAGCCCGGCGGTGGTATGGGGATTATAAAGATAGCAGAGGCCATCAGTTATCTTGCTTTTTGCGATTTCTTTTTCTATCCTAGCAGTGATATCGACTAACTCCATCGAATTTGCCGTGGACACTGAAATGGTTCCTTTTTGCATATTTTCCTCCGCGAAATATGATGGCTTCTTGTTTATACCCCATGAGGGCAAAAAGTCCCGGCGCTGAAATACCGTGCCGATAAATCAACAACTTATCATGCACTGTACGGCTATTGAGTGGTTTTTTACGAGACAGTCAAATATGTATATATGTATATCAAAATCAACAAGGTACCCATATTGAGGATGACGCAGGAAGTCAAATTGATTATAGCAGTGCAGATAAATTTTGACAGAGATTCCGCAACGCGCGTGCAAGGGGGAGGTTATGATTGACAAAATACTGAGCAATCTTGACTGGCTGGGGCATGACTGTTTCCGTCTGCGCGCCGCAGGGCAGGTCGTCTATTTTGACCCGTTTCAGCTTTCCGGCGATCTTCCTCCGGCCGACCTTATTCTGGTGAGCCATATGCATTATGATCACTTTTCTCCGGCTGACATAGAAAAAATCAGGCAGGAATCAACCCTTATCATCACCGTACCGGAAGCGGCGGCCAAGCTCTCCGGCAACGTCAAAGCAATGCAGCCCGGCCAATCTGCCACCTCGGGTCCTTTTACCATCGAGGCGGTCCGCGCCTATAACACCAACAAAAAATTTCACCCGCAGGCCAACAACTGGCTCGGCTTTATCCTTACGGTCGAGGGCGTGCGTATTTATCATGCCGGCGATACCGACCTCATCCCGGAGATGGCTAACTACCAGGCCGATATCGCCCTGCTGCCCGTCTCCGGCACCTATGTCATGACCGCAGACGAGGCGGCGCAGGCAGCCCTTGCGATTAACCCCAAGGTTGCCGTGCCCATGCATTTCGGCTCCATTGTCGGCGAGCAATCCGACGCGGAACGTTTTGCCGCAAAACTTGTCAATAAAATAACAGTCCACATTCCCCGGAAAAAGTAATTAACGTGAATTATTTTCCCATCAGCCTGAATATCCGCTCCCGCCGCTGCATCGTCATCGGCGGCGGCAAGGTGGCGGCACGCAAGGCAAAGGCACTGCTGGCCAGCCATGGCAAGGTAACGGTGATCAGCCCCGAGCTTGACGGGGAACTGGCCCCCCTTGCCCAGGATAACTCCATCACCTGGCTCAAGCGCGGCTACCGGCAGGGCGACCTGGCCGGCGCCTTCCTGGTCATTGCCGCCACCGATGACGTCACCGTGCAGCAAGAGGTTTACCGGGAGGCTGAGGCAAACAATCTCCTGGTAAACGTTGCCGACGTGCCCAAATGGTGCAACTTCATCCTGCCGGCCACGGTGCGGCGGGGGGATCTGACCATTTCGGTGTCAACCGCGGGCAAAAGTCCGGCCCTGGCCAAACAGTTGCGGAAAAACCTGGAAAAAGAATACACGGATGATTATGATCTGCTGCTCCAGGTTCTCGGCAGGTTGCGTCCACTGGTGCTTGACCTGGGCCTGCCCCACGAAAAAA
This sequence comes from Desulfobulbaceae bacterium, assembly GCA_023230525.1. Taxonomy (GTDB): domain Bacteria; phylum Desulfobacterota; class Desulfobulbia; order Desulfobulbales; family SURF-16; genus SURF-16. The sequence goes on along the minus strand of JALNXE010000030.1, from coordinate 9,965 downwards.
ACAAAATTATTTTTGAAAATCTGCTCCACAGGGATATGATTGACTGGCTGCACAGGCAAGACTGGCAGGCCCTGACGGATCACGTCCGTTCTATCCTGGGCAAGGATATTTCCTTAGACGAGCTTGTCGGACACGCTGGACAATGAAGGCAGCGTAAGACTCAACGGAGAATTTCTGCATGCTTTTTTCACTTTCGCTCATCGGATATTATTTATCCACCACCACCTATATTATCTTTTTCATCACCCAGAAAAAGAAAATCAGGTCAGCGGCCCGCTGCCTGCTCTTCGGGGCCGGGGTGCTGCATACGGTGACCATCATCAGCCGTTATTTTCTGGCAGGCCACACACCGCTCACCACCCACTTTGACACGGTTTCCTTTTTTGCCTGGTCCATGACCTGGGCCTTTCTCTCCTTCCGCTGGCGTTATCAGGTGAAAAATTTCGGCACCTTTGTTTCCCTGGTCATTTCAGCCCTCATGACCATCGGTGCCCTCTCGTCTCAGACCATCGCGGAATTGCCGCCCGCCCTGCAGAGCGCCTGGCTGCCGGTACACGCCAGCATCGCCATCATTGCCGACGGCTTTATGGCCATGGGCTTCTGCAGCGGCCTGATGTATATTCTGCAGGAGCGGGAACTGAAAAAAAAGAGATTCGGGGTCTTTTACAGCCGCCTGCCTTCCCTGGATGCCCTGGATAATCTCATCCAGCACTGCCTGACCGTGGGCTTTCCGCTGCTGACGCTGGGCATCATCACCGGCTCCTTCTGGGCCAAGCAGGCGTGGGGAGCATATTGGCACTGGGATCCAAAGGAGACCTGGTCGCTGATCACCTGGTTTCTTTACGCGGCCATGCTGCATCAGCGTTTTATTGCGGGATGGCGCGGAAAAAGGGCCGCCATTCTGGCCATCATCGGTTTCATCGCCGTTTTGTTCACCCTGTGGGGTGTGACCTTTCTGCTGCCGGGAGTCCACTCATATGTCCGTTGATTCCATTTTGATTCTTGGAGTAAACCATAAGACCGCACCTGTTGAGGTCCGCGAACAGCTGGCCTTTACCAGTGACCCGGAAAGGCCTTTCAGAAAGCTGCGCGAAGTCCCCGGCTGTGCGGAATTCTGTTTCCTGTCAACCTGCAACCGGGTCGAGGTGATCTTTACCAGCCCCCACCAGGCGGAAACCATCCAGGCTATCAAGCAATTTCTTTTTGCCAACAGCAGTGTCAAGGAAAAGGAGATTGACAACTTCATTTACCTGCACCGCGGCGCGGAGGCCATCACCCACCTTTACCGCGTGGCGGCAAGCCTCGATTCCATGGTGGTCGGTGAACCGCAGATCCTGGGTCAGCTCAAGGACGCCTACCGCAATTCCGCCGACCGGCAATGCACCGGCGTCATCCTAAACCGTCTTCTGCATAAGGCCTTTTCCGTGGCCAAGCGCATCCGCACCGAGACAAATATCGGCGGCAACGCGGTTTCCATCAGCTATGCCGCCGTGGAGCTGGCCAAAAAAATCTTCGGCCATCTCGATGGCAAAAAGGTCCTGCTGGTGGGGGCCGGCGAGATGGCGGAGCTTGCCGCCGAACATCTCGTCAACCAGGGCATTTCCGAGGTGATTGTCGCCAACCGCACCCTGGAGCGGGCCGTCAATCTGGCCAAACGCTTCAACGGCAAGGCGGTGGGGCTGGCGGAACTGCACGCCCAGATGGAGCTTGTTGATATCATGGTCAGCTCAACCGGAGCCAGCGGCCTGATCCTGCTCCAGGAAGAAGTCAAACCCATCATGAAACAGAGAAAGAACCGCCCGCTCTTTCTCATCGATATAGCGGTGCCGCGGGATCTTGATCCCAAACTCAACGACCTGGACAACGTCTATCTTTATGATGTTGACGATCTCAGCCAGGTGGTGGAGGTGAACAAGGCGGAAAGGGAGCAGGAGGCGCAGCGGGCGGAACGCATCGTCACCGAGGAGACGCTGAAATTTCTTCAATGGATCGAAGACATGCAGCTCACCCCCACCATTGCCGCCCTGCGCCGCAAAGCCGATTCTATCGCCCAGGCCGAACTTGCCAGGACCCTCTCCCACTGCAGCAGCCTGAGCGCCAGGGATATCAAGTCCATCGAAAAAATGGCCGGAACCATCATCAACAAGATACTGCATGATCCGATTCTCTTTCTCAAAGAGGGCCATAGCCACGAGGACAAAGGTCTCAAACTCGATTTCGCCAGAAAAATTTTCGGCCTGGATCTTGAACTGGAAGAAAAAGAGGAATAAGACATTCTTGACAAGATGTCCGCACAATGCTATTTTACCCAATTCATTTTTAATATTACTCCAATAAGGGGCAGCGCTCAGTTCCACGAGTTTGGAACAGCACAAACGGTACATGGGCTCCCCTTGGCTTTCAAACAGACCGCCTTTGGCTGGCAAAATAATTTTTCCCGAGGACAATTGTTATGAGTAAACGTACTTTCCAACCCAGCAATATCAAACGCAGCCGCACCCATGGATTCCGGGCCAGGATGAAAACAAAAGCAGGACGGGCTGTTATCGGCCGCCGTCGCGCCAAGGGTCGCGTCCGCCTCTCCGCATAAGCCCGGCAGCTATGCCAGACAAGGGAAAGGCCAGGCAGACGCTGCCCAAGGGGGCCCTGCTCAGTAAACCACAGGAATTTCAGGCTGTTTATCAACACGGCAAACGGCTTCGCGGGAAGGAATTCAGCCTCATTTTCATGCCCAACGGCTTGAACACGAACAGACTGGGCATCAGCGTCCATGGTGTTAAGAGGGCTGTTGCGCGCAACAGAATCAAACGAATCATCAGAGAATTCTATCGGCTAAACAGACAGTTTATCTCTCCTTCGTCAGATATCGTCATCGCTGTCCGCAAAGATTTTCCCCCCGATTCCCTCCAGGAAGTGGAACGTGCCGTCAGGCCCCTCCTGCGCAGCCTCCTTGCGGCCTAATCCCGAATGCAGCTCCGCAGGTTGTGGAAAAACATAGCGAGCGCCCCAAAGGGTACAACCTCTGCTGCGGCAAGGAAAAACGAGGCTGATTTTGCCTCAGCAGCAGCTAGGGGAGGTTTTTTCAGCAGCCTGATAGTTTATTTCACCTGGCGGGTGCATCGTTAATGACCGGCCACAATAGGCAATGAGAGCAGATGAGCATGAAAAAACTCCTTCTTTTTCTTATCCGGGGCTATCAGACGATACTGTCACCGCTGTTGCCTCAGGCATGCCGTTTTACGCCGACCTGTTCCCATTATGCAATCGAGGCAATCAAGCAACATGGCTCCCTGAAGGGAACCTTGCTGGCCGGCTACCGCATTCTGCGCTGCCAGCCATTCTGCCGCGGCGGCTATGACCCCGTTAAAAAATAAAAGGAATGTGACATGGATACCCAGAGAGCCTTCATAGCCATCGTGCTATCGCTCGCCATACTGCTTGGCTATCAGTATTTTTTCGCGCCTCCCCCCGCGCCGGAGATGGCCCAGGAGGTTCAGCAGCCCGCCGTTGATACAGGTGGGACCTCTCCCGCCACCGCAACCGCACCGGTCCAAGCCATCACCGCGGCTCCGGCGGAAGAACCGCTGGCCAGCGATAACAACCGCCAGGGCCGCGATATCACCGTTGAGACAAATCTCTACTCCGGGGTGATTTCCGAAACAGGCGGGGGCATCAAGAGCTTCAAGCTGAAAAAATACCGGGAACAGCTCAATCCGCAATCAGATCCCAAGGAGCTGATCAAAACAACCGCCCCCCGGGAACTGCCGCTTTTTTTCTCCTGGGGAGTGGAGCCGCAGAAAGCCGGGGTGCCGGTTTATCAGGCGGACAGAGAAAAACTGCAGGTCAGCGGTACGGAAAAATCCATTACCCTGCAGAGCCAGCTGCCTTCAGGCCTGGAACTGACCAGAACCATGACCTTTTCCGAAGACAGCTACCTGATCAACCTGACGGTTGATGTCCGCAACACCTCTAGCGAACATCAACTGCAGGGCGCTCCGTTTCTGTCCATGACCAACAAACCGTTCACTGAAAACGATGCCAACAAATTCATTTTCAAGGGACCGGCTCTGTATAAAAACGGCGCGCTGGAAGAGATCAAAACCGATGACTTGAAAAAAGGCGACCAGACCCGCAAAGGCAAACTGACCTGGGTTGCTTACGAAGACACCTATTTCATGACCTGCATCATTCCTGATGCCGGCAGCCAGGAAAGCGTGGATTTCGCCACAACCGGCAACGATACCGTTGCCACCGTGGTGGGGGGAGATGTCGTCGTGCTGCCCCCTCAGAGTCAGAAGCGCTATTCCTACACCATCTATTTCGGCCCCAAGGAGCTCCGCACCCTGAAAACGGCGGGACACGACCTGGACAAGATCGTCAATTTCGGCTGGTTTGATCTGCTGGCCAAGCCAATGCTGTATCTGCTCAACTTTCTCTATGGCTTCCTGCACAATTACGGGCTGGCCATCATCTTGGTCACCGTTATCATCAAGGCCCTGTTCTGGCCCATTGCCCACAAGGGCATGAAATCGATGAAAACCCTGCAGAAACTGCAGCCGAAAATGGCAAAACTGCGGGAAAAATATGCCAACGACAAAGAGCGGCTGAACAAGGAGATGATTCAGCTCTACCAGACCTACAAGGTGAATCCCATGGGCGGCTGCCTGCCCATGATTCTGCAGATTCCCGTCTTTTTCGCCCTGTACAAGGTTCTGCTGCAGACCATCGAGCTGCGCCACGCCCCGTTCATGCTGTGGATCACCGACCTGTCCGCCCCTGACCGGCTTTATATCGGCTTTGATATTCCGGTGCTGCACGGCATCCCCGTGTTGACTCTGCTGATGGGCGCCTCCATGTTTCTCCAGCAGAAGATGACACCCTCCACCTTAGACCCAACCCAGGCCCGGATCATGATGTTTCTGCCTGTTGTCTTTACCTTCATGTTCATCAATTTTGCCTCGGGACTGGTCCTCTACTGGTTTGTCAACAATCTTTTAGCCATGGCCCAACAGTATGTCATTAACAAGGCGGATTGACAGCAGGCTGCGGTAATTCTCACCTCAAATGCCGAAAGTGTACCACCGTCATTCAATTTGGAGATAAATATGGGCGCAAAGCAGCAATTTAAGGGGAAAGACGTTGACGAAGCCATTACCATGGCCTGTGACAAACTTGGCGTCTCCCGGGAAGAACTTACCATTGAAATCCTGTCAACCGGTTCTTCAGGAATTTTTGGCCTCTGCCGCAAACAGGCAATTATCCGTGCCGCCAGAAAAGTGTTAGAAACAGAACTTCCCCCGGCCCAGGCCAGCGAACCCATGGCACGTCCAGCCAAGCAGGAGAAACCGCCCGCCGCCGCACCCCAAGCCGTTGCCGAAGCCGCAAACCCCCCTGTTGCAGAACAACCCCCCCCTGCGGTTGAAGCCCTGCCCGCGGAAGAACCTAAAAAGAAACGCCCCCCGGTTGAACGCCCCCAGGAACCGGTGGTTCCCCTGACTCCCGAAGTCCTGGCCCAGATCAAAGGCGATCTGGAACAGATGCTGACCCTTATGGGCTTTCCGGCAGAAATCGTGGTGGAAGAAAAAAACAATAAGGCCCAGGTGAAAATCTCTGGGGAGCATATCGAGGAACTGATCACCAAGGACGGCCAGGCGCTGGACAGCATTCAGTATCTGATGCGCAAAATCATCAGCAAGAAATTCCCCCAGAAAATCATGTTTTCCATTGATGCCGGTGAATTCCGGGAAAAACGCAAGGTGGAGCTGGAGGAACTGGCGCTGAAACTGGCCCAGGAAGTGAAAGAAACGGAAAAAACCAGGACCATACCTCCCTTGAATCCGGCGGAACGGCGCGTTGTTCATCTCATTTTGCAGGATGATAAAACCATCCGCAGCCGCAGCGTGGGTGACGGCCTGTTCAAGAAAATTCTCATTTATCTGCCCGGCAAGGGCCGCATCCGCAAAAAACCGCAACGCAGAAAAGGGAAGAAGGAAAAATTGACAATTGCGGAATGATATTTGATAATAGTGGCAACCTCTGACAGGATGTTGAAAACTATTATAAAATTGTCTTTTTCCTCGAAATGGCCGATACCACTTCCGACACATCCGCCCCCCGCAACGTTGAAACAACCATAGCCGCCATAGCCACTCCTCCCGGCCCCGGCGGCATTGGTATCATCCGGATCAGCGGCAGCCAGGCCCTGCCCATTCTGACCTCCCTTTTTTCTCCGAACTGCAAAACCACCGAATACCGCAGCCATCGGCTCTATTACGGCTGGATTAACGATCCCCGGACAGGACAGCCCATTGACGAGGTAATGGCTGTTTTCATGCAGGCTCCCAAGACATATACCCGGGAGGATATCGTCGAAATTCAATGTCACGGCAGCTATCTGGTCCTGCAGGACATCCTGGGCCAGGTCATCACTCTCGGCGCCGCCTTGGCCGAACCGGGCGAATTCACCAAACGGGCTTTTCTCAACGGCCGCATCGATCTCACCCAGGCTGAGGCGGTTATCGAACTGCTGCAGGCCAAAACCAGGCAAGGCCTGGGACTCGCCATGTCCCAGCTGCAGGGCCGCCTCGGCGCCATGGTCAGCAGCATTCGCACCGCCCTCATCTCGCTGCGTGCCATTATTGAAGTCGCCATTGATTTCCCCGACGATGATGTGGAGATCATCAACGCCCGGGTCATGGTTGAAAAGCTTGACCGCGAAATCATCGTTCCCCTGCAGGAACTCATCAGATCCGCCAAGCAGGGGAAAATCTTCCGTGACGGCATCTCGGTTATTATCCTCGGCCACCCCAATGTGGGCAAATCAAGCCTGCTCAATGCCCTGTTGCGTGAAGAAAGGGCCATTGTCACGGCCATCCCCGGCACCACCCGGGACACCATCGAGGAATTCCTTGACATCAAAGGAATGCCGGTGCGCATCATTGATACTGCCGGCATTCGCGACAATGCGGAAGAGGTGGAGGAGATGGGCATCGTCCGGGCACGCAAAAAACTGGCGGAGGCGGATCTGGTGCTCTTGATCGTTGACGGCACCCAGCCGCCCGGTGCGGCCGACGCCAGACTTTATGAGTCCGTGGGGGACAAAAAAACCCTGCTGGTGGTCAACAAAATTGATCTGGCCTGCCAGGATGACGCAGTCTTTGCGGCAGCCTTTCCCGCTATTCCCCGGGTTTTTATTTCCGCCAGGACCCATGCGGGCATCACTGATCTGGAAAACACCCTGTTTACCCTGGTCACCGGCGGGTCGGATTGGGATCCGGGTTACGCCTGCGTTCCCAATGTCAGACAGAGGACCTCCCTGGAAAAATCACTGAGCGCGGCCATAAGGGTTGCCGACGGACTCTCCTCGGATCTGCCCCCTGATCTGCTGGCCATTGAACTTCAGAGCGCACTCGATCACCTTGGCGACATTACCGGAGAAACGACCACAGACGATATTCTGGGCCTGATATTTGAGCAATTCTGCATAGGAAAATAGATCATGAAGCAGAAACAAGAAAGCAATGCCGCCTTTGATCAGCAGGTCAACTTTCTGAAAAAGATCTCTTTTTTTCAGGACTTCGATGATCATGAACTCAAGCAGCTCCTGGCCGTCAGCCGCTGGCTGAAGGTGCCCGCCGGCACCCTGATCATCAAGGAGGATACCCTGGAGAAGGTCTTTTACATCCTGGTAAAGGGCACCGTCATGGTTTTCATCACCGTTGAACAGGGCCAGACCATTGAGCTGACCAGGCTTACCACCGGCGACACCTTCGGTGAAATGGCCCTGGTATCCGAGACCAGGCGAACCGCCGGCGTCAAGACAACCAGCGAATCTTATATCCTGATGGTGGAACCGGACATCCTCAACCAGGCCTCTGTTTTTCTGCAGCTGAAATTCTACCGGCGCTTCTGTGAAATCCTGGTAACAAGATTGATTGCCGCCAATAAACGCATGGGCGACCTCTCGGCCCAGGCCGCTGAATCTTCCGCAAGCAGCCAGGCCTCGCCCCGACCACAACCGCCACCCCAGGGAGTCCAGCAGAAACAGGCAACAGCCCCTCCCCCCCGTCCCCAGCCGGTCCAGCCGCCCCAGGTGCCACCCCCGAAAAGAGAGGTGAATATTTCGGATCTGCCGCCGGCGCCGAAGCTGATGGCGGTGGCCAAGGAAAAAATAAAGAGAAGAATCCAGAGCAACCTGGAGCTTGCCGTAAACCCGTCAGTATCCGCCCGCCTTTCATCCTTTCTGGTCGGCGATTGCGAGGATACCCGGAAATTCGCTGAACTGATTTCCTGCGATCCCATACTGGCCGCCAAGGTCATCCTGCAGGCCAACTCCTCGTTTTACCGGCGGACTACCACGGTAAATTCCGTTCCCCACGCCATGGTGACCATGGGCATCAAGAATGTGCAGGAAGTTATCGCCAAAGAAACGATGAAGGTATTCCGCGAGGAAGAGCTTTTCGGGGGATTTGGTCAGCTGGCCGACAATTTCTGGCAGCACTCGGTGGCAGTGGGCCGCGTTGCGGAACTCCTGCAGAACACGATCAGAATCAACATCTCCGAGGATGTCTATCTGGCCGGGCTTTTTCATGACCTGGGCAAACTGGCCCTGGACCGCCAGCAGCCGCTCTTTTATCCCCAGCTGCTACGCCCTGATTTTATTGAAAAGGACATCTGCGCCGCGGAACAGGAGTACATCGGCATCGATCATGCTCAGGCCGGATGCTGGCTGGGGGAAAAAATGGGGCTGCCCAAACCATATCTCGATGTCATGCTGATGCACCACACGCCGGAAAAGGCCAGGGAAAACGTCCTGCTCACAGGCCTTATCCATCTGGCCGACCTGTTTGTCAAGGACAAGGGGATGATCATGGGCAAGGCGGAAGGGCCTACTCCACCGATCTCTGCCGCCTTTGGCTGGATTATCCTGCAGGAACAGCATCGTCCTTTCATCGATGTCAATGTGGCCAACTTTATCCGGGCATTCAAGGTTGAGATGGAACGGATGTGGGGAGAGATGTCTTCGCTGCCGCTCACGTAAGGCAAGACTGCAATCCCGCCGCTACGATCATGTCCTCCCGGGCCCTGGGGAAGTGGAGCAGCGGAAAATCCCTGGAGCTGGAAGCGCTTGGCCGGCCGGAAATGGCCATGGCTGCATAAGCCATCTCCCCGGCCACACAAGCCCCTGCCGGACTGATGGGGCTTGGCCGGCTAATCCTCCGGCTCAAAATCACTTTTCTGCGCCCCGCACACCGGGCAACTCCAGTCATCCGGCAGATCCTCAAAGGCGGTACCAGCAGCAATGCCGCCGTCAGGATCGCCCATGGCGGGATCATAAACATAACCGCATACTGTACAACGATATTTTTTCATAATTTTTCTCCTGTAATCAGTTAACTACCCATAGGCGCACATTGACATAATCGGAAAACTCCCGTAAACATTATCAGGAAGAAAGCTTGTCAGTCAACGCAAAAAATCCACATAAGGCACAGGTAGACCATGAAGAAAATTGTGCTTTCCCGCCAGGAAATTGCAAAAAGAGTCAGAGAACTCGGGCAAATGATCACCCGGGACTTTGCCCATGACGACCTCCTGCTCATCGGCGTGCTGAACGGCGCTTTTATCTTTACCGCCGACCTGGCCCGGGAAATCGACCTGCCCATCGAGATTGATTTCATCCGGGTGGCCAGCTATGGCAGCGGCAGCTCGTCCTCGGGCACGTTTACCTTTACCAAGGATGCGGAACGGCCGGTGGCCGCCAAAAAAATCATGCTGGTGGAGGATATTATCGACACCGGCCGCACCATTGCCCTCCTGCAGCAGCATTTTCTCCGGCTTGGGGCAGCCAGTGTGCATATCTGCGCCCTGATCGACAAAAAAGAACGGCGCGAGGTGGAAGTACACCCCGACTATGCCGGGTTTGTGGTGGCCGAGGGCTTCCTGGTCGGTTACGGACTGGATTT
>JALNXE010000029.1 GCA_023230525.1 Desulfobulbaceae bacterium | reverse complement strand
ATTATAACTTATTGAAATAATTATTATAATTTAACAGAAAACATCACCAGAATCAAGCATTTTAATGAAAATACAACAAGTTGATTATGTTTGATCAACGTAATTTGTCAGAACGAGTTGCGTAAGTCCGACAGACTCCTAGGGTGGCATTCGAACATTGTTAATAAGTGGAAAGCTGTCCATCATATTGCCCCCTATAGATGGACACCCCACTTATTATAATATTAAAACCGGAAACATGGAAAATTTCTTCCCTTGCTGTCCACTTATTGCGATATTAAAGGGCAAAAAATGGAAAGCAAACGCTGTGGAGGGTGCCATCCCGCGGTAGGAGCGGGCCTTGCCCGCGAATTTGGCATGACGAAAACCCCGTTGTCGCGGGAATAACCCGCTCCTACCCCGCGATACATGCTTCTTTGTTCCCGCCTGCGCTGCCGGCGGTTATCAGGCTGCTGTCCTGACACATTCCTATTACGGGATTGCCCTGTTGTCCATAGGGTAGAGTGCCGCATCTTTCCAAGGGCGGGCATTTTTTTGCCCATCTGCGGCGGGAGGGGGGGCTACGGCAGTCCTGGCCTTTGTTTTCGGGCAGGTCTCTCGTCAGGAAGGAAAGGGGCCAGCCCGGCCATGGTGGTGATGGGCACAACCATAACCGGGCTGGGGCCGGGATGTTCCAGGCAAAGGGTATTTGGCGGGGAAAGGGGGCGGGCCGCTTAGCCCTGCACCCCTTCGATCCCTTCGAGTTTCCAGAGTTCCGCGCCCATGGGCCGGGCCCAGGTCCATTTTTCGGCAAATTTCACCGGGGCCGTATTGCTGCCCGAGACAATGGCGCCGCTGTGCTCATCCACGGTGTAGTCCAGGAGGTTGGCGGTAAACAGGACGGTGACGAATTCCTCGTTGCCCTCCACCCCGGCGGCCACCACCTCAACCTTGCGCACCGCGATGTTTTCCAGCTTGTTGATATGGCCCTTGGCCCGCATATCGGCAAAATGTCCCTCATATTCCCCGGCCAGGCGCTGGCCGAGCAGCTGGCGGTAGGAGTCGATATCCCGGCGCATCCAGCCGGCCTGCACCTGGAAAAACACATCCTGGGCCACCTCCTTGAAATGGTCCGGATCAAAGCTCGGCTCGGAACGGCGGATCATGGCAATGCCTTCATCCAAAGACATGCCGTTGCCATAAGAGGGTGGGGGCGGGGGATAAGCCATGCTGTTGCCTGCGCCGGGCATGGCGCCCTTGAAAAATTCCCCCGGCCCGGTCTGCTGGTAGGAGGCGGCATAGGCCGGGGCCTTGCGTTTGAAGAAACGGCGGTAAATAAAGTAGCCAATGCCGCCGAAAAGAAGAATCTGGAAAAGGCCGATGCCGCTGCCGCCGAGGCCGCCGCCCATGCCGGCCCCGGCCAGGCTGCCGAACAGCAGACTGCCGATGGCTCCGCCCACCAGGCCGCCGGCCAGTCCCCGCATGAAACCGCCGCTCGTGGGGGTGCCGTATGGCCTGGCCGGGCTCTGCACCGGCGGCTTGGCATAGGTCGGCGAGCTGGAGTAGGTCCGGCCCCCGGTGCGGGAACGGGCGTCGGCCTCATCCGTCACCAGTCCGACATCAAACAGGGACAAAAAGAAAAAGATAAATAAAAACAGGGGAAAGCGTTTTAAGGTGTCTGACATCATCATTAAATCCTTTTTGTTGGTTTTCTCGTCAGTTGCAGGTGCTGGGGTTAATGAGCAAATAGCCGGAGCTGTTTAGGAGCCGTTACGAAATAACCTTGGGTTTCTGAACCATTTCGTTACGGCTCCTTATGCAGTTTTACAAGCCAGATGAGGGCATTATTTTGTTACAACGGCTTATTCTATGATTGGGTATATATACGTATCATCGGCGTTTTGTCAATGACAGTTCCTGCAATCGATGAAAGGGAGAGGGCGGGGAAGAGCATAAGCCGGCGTCTCAGGGGATCTTTTGTGCGGTGGCCTGGCATGATTGGCCGGTGCATTGGTTGATTTCCATGGTGATGTGGGAAAGTTTGCTGAAATCAGCCAGCAGCTGCTTGTAGTAATCCGGGTTCTTGGGATAATGGGTGACCAGGGAGATGATGGCCGCATAATCGGCCGGCCCCACCCGCCAGACATGGATATCGGCGATGCGGTTGTCATCCGCGCTTTCGAGCCTCTGTCTGATCGCCGCCTGATAGTCTTCGGCAATGCTGCCGTCCAGCAGGATGGGGCTGGTCTCCTGGATCAGGGTATAGGACCAGCGGCTGATGACCACCGCGCCCACTATGCCCATCACCGGGTCAAGCTGGTGCCAGCCGAGAAATTTGCCGGCAATGAGGGCGATAATGGCCAGCACCGAGGTCAGGGCGTCGGCCAGCACATGCATGTAGGCGGCCTGCAGGTTGTGGTCATGATGCGGGTGTGCATCCTCGTGGTCGTGATCATGATGGTCCTGCAGCAGCAGGGCGCTGATGATGTTGATGACGAGCCCCAGCACGGCCACGCCGATGGCCTCGTTAAAGAAAATGGGCTGGGGGTGCAGGATGCGGTGGACCGATTCCACCAGCATCACCAGGGCGACCACCGCCAGGGCCACGGCGCTGGCAAAGCCGCCCAGCACGCTGACCTTGCCGGTGCCGAAGGTGAAGAGGGGGTTTGCGGCATGTTTGCGGGTATACTGGTAGGCAAAGATGGTGATCAGGAAGGCGGCCACATGGGTGCCCATGTGCCAGCCGTCGGCCAGCAGGGCCATGGAGCCGAAGGTCGTGCCTGCCGCGATCTCAACCACCATGGTGACCGCGGTGAGAACCAGCACCTGCCGGGTGCGTCTTTCGCCATGCTCATGGATGGCGGTAAAATCATGGCTGTGCTGCAGGGTTTCCAGGGTGTGTTTGTGCATGAGGGTTATGGTTTTTTTTGGTCAGTCCCGGCAGAAGACCCACTCCGCTTCCGTGGAGAGGCTGCCGCGGTACTGATAACCGCTGAGGGTGAATGACCGCAGGTCGTTGACTTTGGTGATGCGGTTTTTGATGACAAAGTCCGTCATCAGGCCCCGGGCCCGTTTGGCATGGATGCCGATGACCTGATACCGGTTGTTTTTGTTTTCCTTAAACGAAATGGTCAGCAGCCGGGCCTGCAGGGCTTCCGCTTTGATGGCCTTGCAATACTCCTGGGAGGCCAGGTTGACCAGCACCGGTTCCGCTTCGTCTCGCAGGCCATCATTGAGCGCCTCGGTAATCATGGTGCCCCAGAAGGCGTATAGATCACTGCCCCTGGGATTTGCCAGCCTGGTTGCCATTTCCAGCCGGTAGGGCTGGATGAGATCCAGGGGCTTCAACACCCCGTAAAGGCCGCAGAGGATGCGCAGATGCTGCTGGGCAAAGGAGAAATCCCCGTCATCGTAATGGTCCGCGTCAATGGCGGTGTAGACATCGCCCCGGAAGGCGAGCAGGGCCTGCCTGGCCTTGCCGAGTTCAAAAGGCAGGTGAAAATCCTGATAGCGCTGTTGGTTCAGTTCGGCCAGTCCGGGGCTGATCTTCATCAGCCGGCCCAGCTCTTGGGCGCTCAGCTCTCTCAGCCGGTCGATCAGCAGCTGGCTCTGTTTGAGCAGCGCGGGCATGGTGCAGCGGGGATAGTCACGTACGTTGAAATTCTGGGTCTTGGCAGGGGAAATAATCAGCAGCATGGGCAAATACCCTGTTGAAATTTGTCGGAGGCCGGCCTGTTACTGGCCCATTTGTTCGATAGCGGTCACCAACCCATGGGTGAACTCCACCCGGGCAACGTCATATTCCTCGTGCTGGTCACGGTTGACCCAGACGTTGCGGTAGACGATGCTGCTGCGGCCCCGGTCATCGTAAATGCGCACCGGCACGCTCATTCTGTCCGTCTGGGAGAGGATTCGGGTGCTGGAGTAAGTCCAGACCGTTGCTTCACCCTGGTCCGTGGTGCGGATATAAATGTGGTCCGGCGGACCCCAGGCAAGCCGTACCATCTCCTCGGTAAAGCCGATGTCGACCTGGCCCAGGCTGACCTTCTCCCGGATCTCGGGGCTGAAGGAGTTGAACAGCTCCGGGTTCTCGGCGATGCGCCGGTCCCGGTAATGCTGGGCTGACATGCAGCCGGTGAGCGCCCAGCAGGCGATCAGCACCAGGAAAAACAGATTGCGCAGCAGCATGAAACTCTCCTTCCGGAAAATGGGCGTGGCATAATTGGTCACAGGATTACCTCCCCCTGGCTTTGGCAGCGGTGAACAACGCCCCCACCGTGTAGGGTGAGGTGCGGAAACCGGTCATGCCGGCGCACCTGACCGCGGTAAAACCCGCCTCCGCCATCAACCGTAACTGTTCCCGGACCGGGACAGCGCCCCCTATTCATTGGGACCAAGCCTCAGGGCTGCCGGTCAGGTGGGGCGGCAGATCCTTTTCCAGGATAAGGTCGGCAAAGTGCAATTTCCCCCCTGGTTTGAGCACCCGGTATATTTCCGCAAAACATTGCCGCTTGCCGGGGGAGAGGTTGATCACCCCGTTGGAGATGACCACGTCAAAGAAATCATTGCCATAAGGGATGTCTTCCGCATCAACCTGGCGGATCTCCCAGTTTGTCAGACCGGTTTGCCGGAGATTGTCCGTGGCCCGGGCCGCCATATCTTCCGTCAGATCGATGCCGCAGACCAGCCCGCCCGGGCCGGCTGCATTGCCTGCAACAAACAGGTCAAAGCCTGCCCCGCAGCCGAAATCCAGCACCCGCTGGCCGGGGGCGATGCGGCCCAGGGAGAAGGGATTGCCCACCCCGCAGAAGGATTGCAGGAGTTGCTCCGGGGCCCGGTCAAGGATCGACTTATCATACCCCAGCTTTTGCGCCCCCTCCCGGCCAATGGGGTAGAGAAATCTGCCCATTGGCGAGCGGGCCACCTCAACATATTTCGCCCGGATCGCCTCTCTGATTTTTTGCATGTCAACAGCGGACAGGCTGCCATTGCCGGCCTGGGCTGCCGGTGCCTGCTTGAGTCCCGCAGCAGGCAGCGGAAAGGAGACGAGATCCCTCTCAGGGTTGAGCCGGCAACTGCCCGCGCCGTCTGCCGGAGGTCAGCCTTTGCCGGGTGCCGGATTTTTCCCCATATCACTCATACGATCCTCTGCGCTGTCAGATGGAGGGGCCAGCCTGGCGGATTTCCTCGCTGGTCTGGCCGGCAAACTGCTCGAAGTTCTTGGCGAACAGGCCGGCCAGCTTCCGGGCCTGGGCCTTGTATGCCTCGGGATCGGGCCAGGTGTTGGCGGGGTTCAGCACCGCATCGGGCACGTCCGGGCAGTGGGCCGGGATATGCAGGCCGAAGAATGGTTCTTTGCTGGTGGGCACGTTATCGAGTCTGCCATCGAGTGCGGCGTTGACCATGGCCCGTGTATGGCTAATGGTCATGCGTGAGCCGACCCCGGACGGGCCTCCGGTCCAGCCGGTGTTGATGAGCCAGACCCGGGTGCCGTGGAGATCGAGTTTCCTGCCCAGCAGCTCCGCATAGCGCATGGGGTGCATGGGCATGAACGGCGCCCCGTAACAGGCGCTGAATACCGGCGACGGTTCGGTGACCCCGCGTTCGGTGCCGGCCACCCGGGCGGTATAGCCGGAGATGAAGTGATACATGGCCTGCTCTTTGCTCAGTCTGGCGATGGGCGGCAGCACGCCGAAGGCATCGGCGGAAAGAAAGATGATGGTTTTGGGGTGTCCGCAGACGCCCTTCCGGCTGGCATTGGGAATGGCGGAGATATGGTAGGAGCCCCTGGTGTTTTCCGTGAAGGATTCGTCGTCCAGATCAACCCTGCGGGTGCAGGAATCCAGGCAGACATTTTCCAGAATCGTGCCGAAGCGTTTGGTGGTGGAATAGATCTCCGGCTCGGCCTCCGGGGAGAGGCGGATCAGCTTGGCATAGCAGCCGCCTTCAAAGTTGAAGATGCCGTTGTCGCTCCAGCCGTGCTCGTCATCGCCGATCAGGGTGCGTGACGCATCCGCCGATAAAGTCGTTTTGCCGGTGCCGCTCAGGCCGAAAAACAGGGCGGTATCGCCGCTGGCGCTGATATTGGCCGAGCAGTGCATGGGCAGCACGCCTTTCTTGGGCATGAGGAAGTTCATGACCGTGAAAATCGATTTCTTGATCTCTCCGGCATAGCTGGTGCCGCCGATCAGAATCAGTTTTTTCTTGAAATTGAGCAGGATGAAGGTCTCGGATTTTGTCCCGTCCAGGGCCGGCGAGGAGTGGAAATGCGGGGCATTGATCACCGTGAACTGGGGGATATGTTTTTTCAGATCCTCATCATTGGGCTGGATAAACATGTTGCGGGCAAACAGGCTGTGCCAGGCGTACTGGGTGATAATGCGGACCGGCAGGCGGTGTTCCGGGTCCGCCCCGGCATAACAGTCCTGCACATAGAGATCCTGGGTCTGCAGATGCATGGCCATGCGTTCATGGAGCTGGTCAAAATAGGCCTTGGAAATGGGGGGATTATTGGCGCCCCACCAGATATCCTTTTTGGTGGATGCCTCCTCGACGATGAATTTGTCCTTGGCCGAGCGCCCGGTATGATGGCCGGTGCGCACCACGATGGGACCCAGGTGGGAGAGACGTCCTTCGCCCCGGATCAGGATTTTTTCATAAAGACTGGCGGTCGGCAGGTTCCAGAAGATTTCGTTGAGATTGGTCAGACCGTGGTTTTCCAGGCCGTAGTTGGTGAAATTGCTACACTTTTTCTCTTGCATGAACAAACTCCAGAGTAAGGATTGTCTTGATGTTTCAAATTTCCCCATGGAAAAAGCTGATCCGTATAGCTGAGATCAGCGGCTAACCACCCGCGCGTTTGACATTATAACCTTGTTTTTTAAGCTCTTCCATCACGATGTTGCGATGGTCGCCCTGAATTTCAATAATTGTTTCCTTCACCGTGCCGCCGCTGCCGCATTGCTGTTTGAGCTGGCTGGCCAGCCGGCGCAGCCCGTCCGCCTCCAGCGGTATGCCGCTGACAAGCGTCACGCCTTTGCCCTTGCGGCCCTTGGTTTCCCATCCCACCCGCACGATGCCGTCTTTTTTTGGGGTGCTTTTCACCCGCCGGCAGGTGCAGGCCGCGGCCGGATGGCCGCAGTCCGGGCACATGCGGCCGTGCTCGGTGGAATAGACGGCGCCGCGGCTGTCATTTTTTTTCTGCATGGCTGGCCCTGCCCGGAAAGTTGAATTCGCAACGCAAATCTGTCATCACCGCATCATCATAACATTGTTTGCCAAAGGGATGTAACGGCAAGTTGCGGAAAATGATAATTTTTTTCACTCCTTTCCGAGCAAGCACAGCATGATTTTCCTTGTGGGTAAAATTGCTGGATTCATAAAAACTAAAAATTTACCACGGAGAGCACAGAGTCCACAGAGCAAACTACTGTAACAAAAAATATTTCTCTGTGATCTCGGTGTGCTCCGTGGTGACAAAAAGGCTTTTGCGAAGCCATCATCACCGATAAAGAGGATGATGTTTCTGGCCGGGGAGCTGCCGTTGGTTGGCCGAGGTGGCGGCGCGCAGCCTGCAAAGGCCAGAACCAGCAGCAGGGTGAGGACACTGAGGAAAATTCCGCAATTTCTGCGCCGCCTCAGAGGCGAAACCGCTCCGCCCGGTAAATCTTCCGGCCTGCTCAACTCCTGTCTCCCCGGCGGTTCTTGTTTGTTTTGCCGTTGCCGTCCTGGCCCGTGTTTCCTGGCGGGGCGTCGCCACCGGCATCACCGCTGGTGATAATAAGGTATCCCAGGCCCGCGCACTGCGGGCACTCTTCCCAGGAGAGCAGGAATCTGCTGACTCCCTTGAAAGAGCTTAATTGGCCTGAACCGTTGCAGATATCGCAGGTCTTTTTCATCTGTTTAAGGGGGGTGCTGGTTTTTTTAATCGTTTTGTTTTGGCCTGATCAACTTTCTGTTTCTGCCGTTCCTGCTGCCGGGACCAGCAGCAGCGGGGTTTTGCTCTGACTGCAGACCTTATGGGCGACGCTGCCGGCCCAGAAGCCCTTCATTCCCGATTTTCCATGGGTGGCCAGCACAATGAGATCGAGGGGGGATTGCCCCGGGATGGCGGCGATGACACCGGCCGGATCTCCCCGCAGCACATGGCTGCTTGCCGGGATGCCCTGACTGGCCAGCCGGTCCTCTATCTCGCGCAGATACAGCGCGCCATCCTGGGCGGCTATCTCCAGCATTTTCGTGGTGGTGGCGGGCAGGAATCTGCTGGTTACCGTCTTTGGCCCGGAGAGAGAGTTAAAGTCCGGGACCACCTGCACCAGGCGGAGGATGGCGCCGCAGGCCCGGGCCAGCCCGGCGGCAACCGGCAGCGCCATTTCATGATCCGCATCCCCGTCCAGCGGCACCAGGATGGCGCTGCAGGCAAAGGCCGGGGCATTATTTTTCTCATCAGGATGGGTGATGAGAACCGGGATGGAGCCCATGGCAATCACCTTCTGGGCAATGCTGCCCAGGATGAGATGCAGGGCGCGGCCCCGGCCATGGGAACACATGACGATCAGATCATGATCGAATTCGCGGTGGTGGGAGACAATGCTTGCCGCCACATCCTTGACCGCGGTTTCATGGACATGGCACTTCACCCGGTCGTTTCCGGCAAATATTTCCCGGCGTATGGCGCACAGATACTCTTTCGCCTGCCCGCTGTTGCTCAGATGGGGCTGGCCGTGCACTTCCTTTGGGGCGTCTTTTTCAATGACATGGAGCAGGGTGACCATGGCCTGCAGTTTATCGGCCAGAAACCGTGCTGCCGGCAGGGCTGCTTCGGCCAAAGGGGAACCGTCCAATGGGACAAGGATATGCTTGAACATGCCGTCACCCCGCAAATAGTGTTTGATATAAAAGGTAGACGTTGAGCGCAATAATGATCGCCGCGATAATGGCCGCGAAAACGGTGGTCATCGCCCGGTTCACCAGCTCACCCATGATATCCCTGCGCCGGGTGAACATCACCAGGGGCACGATGGCAAAGGGCAGGCCGAAACTCAGCACCACCTGGCTCATGACCAGGGTGCGGGTGGGGTCCAGGCCTGCGCCGATAACCAGGATGGACGGGGCCATGGTGACCAGGCGCCGTATCCAGACCGGGATGTGCCGCTGGAGGAAACCCTGCATGATCACCTGGCCGGCGCTGGTGCCCACCGTTGATGAGGAAAGCCCGGCAACCAGCAGGGAAAGGCCGAAAAACCATTTTGCCGCATTGCCCAGCAGGGGTTCCAGGGTGCGGTAGGCCTCTTCGATGGTGGCGATGTGGGTGAGCCCGGTTTTGTAAAAGGTTGACGCGGCCATGATCAGCATGGCGGCATTGACAAAGCTCGCGATGCCCATGGCGATGATGACATCGGCGATTTCATAATGGTACAGCCGGCGCAGCCGGACACTGTCCCTGACCACGATACGCCCCTGGGTCAGTGCCGAATGGAGGAAAATGGCATGGGGCATGACCGTGGCGCCCAGGATGCCCGAGGCGAGCAGCACGCTCTCCGCCCCGGAAAACCGCGGCACGAAACAATGATAAAAAACCTGCGGCCAATCCGGTTTGTCGATAAAGGTCTCCAGCAGATAGCACAGGGCGATCACCCCGACCATGGAGGTGATCACCGCCTCCAGGGAGCGAAATCCGTAGCGCTCCAGGCCGAGAATGACCAGGGAGGCGATGGCGGTGAGAAGGGCGCCGGCCAGCAGGGGCACGCCGAGCAGGAGGTTGAAGCCCAGGGCCGCGCCCAGGAACTCCGCCAGGTCCGTGGCCATGGCCACCAGTTCCATCATGATCCACAGCCCGATGACCACGGGCCGCGGAAAATGGGCGCGGCAGTGTTCCGCCAGGTTCATGCCCGTGGCGATGCCGAGTTTGGCGGACATGGTCTGGATCAGCATGGCCATCAGGTTGCTGGCCACGATGACCCAGATCAGCATGTAGCCGAATTTGGCCCCGGCCTGGATGTTGGTGGCGAAATTGCCGGGATCGATATAGGCCACGCTGGCAATGAAGGCCGGTCCGAGAAAGGGCATGAGCCTGGCCAGGCGGTTGGTTTTTTTGCCGCTGTCCAGGATGTCCAGGGCGGACTGCACCGTTCTGGCATCCGCGCTATCTGGCCTGTCGGGTGTTTTTTCTCGGTTCATGTGCGCCGGATGAGCTCTTCTGCCGATTGGGACTTGCCGGCCAAGGGGTAATTTCCAGGCCTGTTGCCGCTGATTCTTCTGATCAGGGGAGTTTCGCCCTGGCGCCCTTAATCGACAGATTTTTGAATAAAAGAAATTTTGTCAGGGTTATCTCAATGAGACCGTCCTGCTGGTCGGCCTCGATATCTCCGGGCTGCCAGATCATGACGGGAGCCACTGCAACCCGCTGATATGCCTGCCGGGAATTTTTATCCGGTTTGCCCAGGCGGACCGCCGGGGTTTTTACTTTGATTCATCAGCCGTCAGCGGCAGGACGGGGTACCAGGTAGAGGGTGGCGTGGCCGCCGTTTGCGGCAATAAACTCCATGGCCTGCCTGCTGATCATGATTGCTGTGCGCTGGTCCGATTCCATTGATATTTTTTGTTTTAAAAAATGTCAGGGAAGAAAAGAGCCGCCGGGAGGCTCTGCCCCCTCTGCTTTCCATAATACATGTTTTGCCCTGGCGGAAGATTTTTTTTTGGAATTTATCGTTTTGCCCCATGAGTATTTCGTTGGGGCGCGGCAGTGATTAAATTCTTGCCAAGCAACAGAGCAAAACGGTATCACTGTGTTAAGCCGTTGTAAAAAAAATAACATGGCCAGGTTATTTCGTAACGGTCTTTAAGCAGAGACAACGCCGACATCTTGAGCAGGGAGAGCAATCATGACCAGAGGAAAACGCGTCCGCCGCCATACCCCCGCCCAGGAGCACAGGCAGCCAGGGCTCTGCCGCCTGAATTTTCCGGCAAGGGGAGGTGCTGGGCTATGAAAGAGAAACTGGTAATCGCCATGGTGGGCCTGCCGGCCAGGGGCAAATCCACCATGGCCTGGAAAATCGCCCGCACCCTTGAATATGATGATGTGCGGGTGGAGATATTTAATAACGGTGAGCTGCGCCGCAAGATGTCCAAGGAAAACACCTCTTCCCCGGATTTTTTTTCCCCCCATAACCCGAAGGGGCTGGAGCTGCGGGAAAAATGCGCCCGCATCAACCTGGGTCTGGCCCATACCTTTTTGGGCAAGGGAGGGGAGGTGGCCATTATTGACGCCGGCAATGTGACCAGATACCGGCGCAGGATGATTGAGGAAACCTTTGCCGGGCTGCCGGTGTTTTTTATTGAATGCGTCAATGTGGATGAAGAGGCCAACGAGGCCTACCTGGAGCACAAAGCCTCATTAACGGAGTTCAGCCATCTTTCCCCGGCCGAGGCGTTTGACAGTTTTTACAAGCGGATTTCCCATTACGAAAGTATTTACGAACCATTGCAGGAGGAGCGCAACCGACTCCTGGTCGATTCCTTTGAGGGCTGCATCCTGCAGGAGCAGATTGCCGATGTGGTTCCCTATTACGACCGGATCCGCGATATCATTACCACCCGCATCGTCAGAAATCTTTTTCTGGTGCGCCACGGGGAAACCTATTTCAACCAGGAAGACCGCATCGGCGGGGATTCGGATCTGACGGAAAAAGGCCTGGCCCAGGCCCGGGCCCTGGCCGAGCATTTCGCCGATGTGCCTCTGCCGGTCATCTTTACCAGCAACCACAAGCGGACCCTGCAGACGGCCGCGCCCATCGCCGCAAAGCATAAAGACTGCTCAATCATCGCCCTGCCGGAATTCAACGAAATTCACGCCGGACTCTGCGAAGGGATGACCTACCAGGAAATCCTCCGGCAGATGCCCCATGTGGCCAATGCCAGAAACCGCAATAAATTCGGGTACGTCTACCCCTCAGGCGAGGGCTACGCCACCATGGAAAAACGGGTGCATCGCGGACTGCAGAAAATCTTCTACCTCACGAACTACAATGACAACATCATGATTGTCGGCCACCGGGCGGTGAACCGCATGATTTTATCGGATTTCGTCTTCCGCCCCCAGGAAGAGGTGCCTTATATCTACATGCCCCAGCACCGTTACTATCACCTGCAGATCGATCCCTACAAGAAACATTTCGAATTAAAACCGTATATGCCGAAGGCCGGTTAAGGGTCGGTCTTGTTCCAAGTTGCATTCAGACCAAGACCGCGAACACCCCACAAGGGGGTACAAGGGCAAGCGAGCAGCGACGAGACAGTACATGGAGTACGGCGAGGAGCCGCACAGCGCCGCCGACAAAGGTATTGGTTTGAAGGCGACTTGGAATTACTATTGGCTCAGCCGGTTGAGCATGATGACGTCGTTTATTTTCTGGTAGTCATGGAAGCAATCGTTGGCATTTCTCTGCAGGATGACCTCCTTGAGTTTTTTCAGGCTTGCCTCATCAGCTCTGGTGCTTGCTGCGGCCAGCAGCTGATAATCCCCTGTTTTACCCAGGGAATCATAGAGCTGCCGGTAAGCGGAGGCGAAACCTGGCCGGTCATCCTGCTTGCCCGCCTTGAACGCGGTGATATGGTTTTTCATCTCCTCGAAATCGCTGATCGTTTCAAAGGCAAACTGGGTCACATTCTCATCCTTTTCCTTTTTGAGGATCTCCTCGGAAAAGACTCTGATATCATCGGCATTGCTGTTGATTCTTTCCAGGCAACTGAGGATCAGGGCGCGGATATTGGGGTCGCTCTCAACCTGAAATTGCTTTTTCAAGGGTCCAACGGCTTCCTCGGCTATCAGCCATTGCCCGAGGACCATGATGGCATTGGCCCGCACATTCTGGTTGGGGTCGTTAATTTTGCCGAGTAAAAAGGGGACCGCGCTATCCCCGTATTTGCCGAAGATGTAAACCGACTGCCAGTAAAGACTTTTCGGGTCCTGCTGCAGGATTTCTATGGTTGCCGGCAGTGCCGGCTGGTATTTGAGCTGGGCCAGGAGATCAAGCAGATAATACCTGGACATGACGTCCGGGGTTTGCTGCAGCTGGCGGAAAAGAAATTCGGCCGCCTTGTCCCCGCCGATCATGGACAGGGCTCGGCAGGCATTTTTCTGCAGCATTTCATTTTGCTTACCCGCGGATAACCTGATGATGGCCTCAACCGCCTCCGGTTGCCTGGTCATGCCCAGAGCCCAGATATAAACCGCCAGGCTCTCGTCGGGCAGGTCCGGGGTATTGACCTTTTCCAGGAGCAGCGCCAGGATTTCCTTGGGATTTTTGTCGATGTTTTTTTTGATCGCCTCGAATTTTTCAAATGTCGCCGGCTGTCCCTGGGTAATGATCGTTTCAAGATCCCTGATAACCGGGTTTTCCTTTGCCGCCGCAATATCGACTAAAACGAAAAAAAGCAAAACTGCGGTCAAGATTGATTTAACAAGACAGTTCATAGGTGTTCCTCATTTTTTATGACAGTGATCCGATCAGTTCCGGGCCAGGGCCAGCCGGAGGCCCAGGGCGGCGAAGATGCCGGCCGTGAGCCAGGAAAACAGCCTTGATACCCTTGGTTTCCGCAGGAAGTAGTTGCCGATGGCGCCGGAAAGCAGGCCGATGGCAATAAAAATGATCATCCCCTGGACCATGAAGATCAGGCCGAGCATGATCATCGCAAGCGCCACGTTGTCGGAACCCGGCGGCACGAACTGGGGCAGGAAGGCGAGAAAAAAGAGCGCCACCTTCGGGTTGAGCACGTTCATGATGAATCCCCGCTTAAACAGCGCGAATCCGGACAGTTCCCCGCCATTGCCGCGCAGCTCGATTTCCCGGTGCTCCCGGATCGTCTTCCAGGCAAGCAGAAGCAGATAGGCTGCGCCGGCGAATTTGACCACATTGAAGGCCACGGCGGATGAATAAAAGATGGCCGAAATGCCTAAGGAAGCGGCGGTGGTGTGGACGCTGATGCCGCTGCACATGCCGATTGCCGTCAGTACCGCGGCCTTGCGGCCCCGGGTGATGCCCTGGGTCACCACGAAAACATTGTCCGGCCCCGGGGCGATGGTCAGCAGGATGGAGGCCCCGAGAAAATAGGCCAGCTGTGAGATGTCCATGTTGTTTCCTGTTTGGTTTTGCGGCCGGGCAAAACCGGATTGTTCCTCGTTGTTGCGCCAGGGGCGGGGGTAATGGCCTTTTCTTTGCCGATTTTTGGGCAAGGCGCGGGCTGCAGTTTTCTTCTATAACAGCAGATCGCTCATGATACAACAACTGTTGACGGGCGCGGGCCGCGGGGAACAGGGTTGCAGTCGGCGCCGCTCCTTCAGCTTTACCGGGTTTCCCCTGTTTTCTCAACAGGGTGAAAGGGGTTCCTGACCACGGGGCAAGGCCAAAAAAAATCATATCTGCCGCTGGGGTATTTCCGCAGGGCCGTTATTTTTTGTTTTTCAGCAGATCCTGCAACCCGGCAAAGGGGTTGTGGGAGGTAAATGATTGCTCTCTGCCGCCCGGTTTTAGTTCACCGTATGATTCGGCCACGGCATTGCGGCTGTGCTCATTGTCATGGCAGTAGAGACATAACAGCTCCCAGTTGCTGCCGTCGGGCGGATTGTTTTCGTGATTATGATCCTTGTGGTGCACGGTGAGATCTTTCAGTTTTTTGCCGCTGAATTCACGGCCGCAGCGCCCGCAGATCCAGGGGAACATCTTGAGGGCCTTCTCCCGGTATGTCTTCTCCCGCTCTTCAAAGCTTCGCCGGGCCTCGGCGACCAGCTGGTCCATTTTGTCCCTGTCGGTTGGTGTTTTTCCCTGTGCCATATTCTCACCCTCTCATTTGCCCGGCGCCTGCCCGGCAATCCGGTATTTTCTCAGCGTTTATTTGCAAACAAGCTTTTATTGGTTTTCCGCCACTGCCTTAAAGAAGGTATAGCAGAAAACACCATTGGTTTCAGCAGTTCTGTACAGGTCCCGGATGCCCTGGTCAAAGGTGGCTTGATCGATGATGCCCGCTGCCAGGGCTGGCTGGCGCACACCCTCGATCATGGGGGTGAAGGTTTTTTTGGTAAACCCTTCCACCAGTTCCGGTTTGGCGGCATCGACATAGACCATGCGGGGGGACACCCGGACCCCGGCAAATCCCGCCTGGCGGAGCAGCGGGTAAAGCTCTCTGCCGATCATGGCATTGCCGCCGCTTCGTTTCTGCAGCTCCACCTGGCAGTGGATGGCCTGCCGGGCGGCTTCACTGTCCGGATGAAAATAGGCTGAGCCGTGATCCCCTTCGATGACGGTCATCGTGCCGCCGGGCCTGATGAATTTTTTCAGCGTGGTAAGGGCTTGGACCGGGTTGGGCAGATGCTCCAGGACGAAACAGACAAAAACATGGTCGAATGACTGCGCTTTGCAAGGGAGATGAAAGATGTCTGCCTGCTGGCACGTGACATTGGGGAGCCCGGCCGACTCGACCCGCAGTCTTGCCTCGGCCACCGAGGCCGCGGAGATGTCCACGGAGGTGAACCGGGCGTCCGGGCTGTTGGCGGCCAGGGTGATGGTCTGGGAACCGACCCCGCACCCTGCCTCCAGAACCTGGGAGCCGGGCGGATAAAAGGTGTCGCCGTGCAGCAGCTCCACCAGGGTGGTGGCCTGGTCCTGCAGGCGGGTGTTTTCTCGCGGGTCGTAACCGTGTACGTATGGGTGATTCATTGTCGCCTCCGGGGTGAGCTGGCTGTTTGTTTATCTGCGGAGTTTTGTCTGATTTTTCGGGCAATGTAAGTATCAACTCGGGCGGTATCAACGCTGTTGTCAGGAATAATGCGAAAAAAAATTTCGGGATGAGCGGCAGTTTCGATAAATGCGCGGCACGCGCGGCCAATAAAACTGGCAATTTTGTCACACATTGTGGTAGTATGTGAGGGGTGAGAGTGAAAGGGGTAGGGGCGGTTCGCGAACCGCCCAGTGCGAAGTGTGGAGTGAAAAGAAGAAGACAGAGATTGTCTCGAAGATGCGCGCAAAGGAGGTCATGATGTCGCTCAGTAAAAAAAATAAAAAATACGGCAGAGTGGTGAATGTGTGTACCAGCTCCGCGAAAGGCACGGCAAAAAGGCCGGTACGGCAGATCACCCTGCGGGCCGGCTTCGGCATTGAAGGGGACGCCCACGCCGGTAAATGGCATCGCCAGGTGAGTCTCTTGGCCAGGGAATCCCATGCAACCATGCTGGCCAAGGGGGCCAAGGTCACCCATGGCGATTTCGGGGAAAATATCGTCACCGAAGGCATCGAGCTGGTCAAACTGCCGGTGGGCTCCCTGCTGAGGCTGGGTGCTTCCGTGATCGGGCGGGTCACCCAGATCGGCAAGAAATGTCATGCCCATTGCCAGATTTTTCAAACGGTGGGGGATTGCATCATGCCCAGGGAAGGCATTTTCATTGAAATTCTCCAGGGCGGTACAGTGACGGAAAATGATGCCATAGAAGTTGACTGTGATGAACCGGCGGGCTGAGGCCCGCGGCTTGGCAGGCCTTTCCGGGCTATTTCCCGGGGGATGACCCCGCAGGAGAGAATTTATTACGGGATTGCCGAAAGGGCCGGAGCCGGCCAAGCCGCTTGGTCATGCGAGAAAAAATACAAAAACACCGTTAACCGCCGTTTTTTATAGGTATATTTTCGGCGGAACTGCTTGCAACCAGCAAAGGTGATATGGTACAAAGAGTAGCTGCGTTGGGAATTCGAGTAAGCATGACGGGCAAATCCCGTACGGTGAAAATATTGAAGAGTGACAAGCCCGCGGTTGCCGCCTCCAGCTCCAGAAGGAAGCGCAACTGTTTGCCCAAGAAGACCGCCAAAGAAAGATTGCAGGAGTTCTGGAATATATTTGGAAAAGACGATGAGGTGCTGGTTGTCATCAGCGCTGATCCTGATTCCCTGGCCAGCGCCCTGGCAATCAAGCGGCTGCTGCGGTACCGGGTGAAAAACGTCACCATCGGCTATCTCAACGAGATCAGAAGGCTTGCCAATCTCACCATGCTGGACCTGTTGAAGATTCCCGCCGAACGGATGAAATCCTTTAAATCCGATAAATTCACCAAATACCTTATTACCGACTCCCAGCCCTGTCACAATCCGGGATTTGAGGATATCAAGTACAGTGCGGTGATTGATCACCATCCCGTCACCCAGGGCTGGCAGGCCGATTATGTTGACATCCGTCCCGATTATGGCGCCACGGCCTCCATGATGGTGGAATACCTGCGCGCTGCGGAGATGAAGCCCTCCGTGGCCCTGGCCACCGCTCTTTTTTATGCCATCAAGGTCGATACCCAGAATTTTGAGAAAAAGGCCCAGCTCGCCGATGCCATTTCCTTCCGCTATCTCTTTAATATCGCCAACCAGAACCTGGTGCGGAAAATCGAGCTGAGCGAGCTGCGAAAGTCGGAACTCAATTATTTTAAAACCGCCTTTGCTGAAATGCACATCAGCAAACATCGGCTTTATGCCCATGTGGGCAGGGTGCGGACTCCGGATATCCTGGTGATTATCGCTGATTTCTTTAAGCGGGTGCATGAGGTTTCCTGGGTTTTTGTCTCAGGCATCCATGGGGAAAAGCTGGTGGTCATCTTCCGCTGTGACGGTTACAAGAAAAATGCCGGCATCCTGGCCGGCAAGACCTTCGGTCAGATCGGCGCGGCCGGCGGCCACCGGGAATCGGCCCGGGCCGAGGTGCCCCTGAAGAATCTGGCCAAGGCTGACCAGGATTTCAACACCAAGACCTTGAAAAGGCTGACAAGCAGACATATGTAGACTGGTCTTGCTGGTCTTGCTGGTCTCACTGGTCTAACTGGTCTACTTGTCTTATTATTAGTCGAGCTGGTCGGGTTGTTTTCACCAAGGCCTGACTACTTAGACCAGCCTGACCAGCAAGACCAGCAAGACCAGCAAGACTAGCAAGACTAGTGAGACCAGTAAGACCAGCACGACCAGTAAGACCAGTAAGACCAATCAGACTAATGAGACCAATCACATGAAACTGAAACCAAGAACACTGGCAATGATTCTTGCAGGGGGCAGGGTTGACGAACTCAATGTCCTGACCTGTTACCGGCCCAAATCAGCCGTGCCCTTCGGCGGATTTGCCCGCATCATTGATTTCTCCTTAAGCAACCTCATGCAGGCCGGCCTCGAACGGGTGGCCATTCTCAGCCAGTACCGCAGTTATTCCCTGATCAACCATATCGGCATCGGCGCGGCCTGGGATATGATCGGCAAATACCGGGGGGTCTCCATCCTGCCGCCATCCACCGGCTACGGCAATACCTCCTGGTACAAGGGATCGGCGGATGCCGTTTTTCAAAACATGGATTTCATCCAGTATCACGATCCCCAGGAGGTGCTGATCCTGTCCGGTGACCATGTCTATCACATGGATTACCAGGAGGTGATCGACTACCATCGCCAGAAGGATGCGGACCTGACCATCGCCTGCCTGCAGGTGCCCATGGAAAAGGCCCATCGCTTCGGGCTGGCGGACATCGACAACGAGGACGGGGAGCTGGGCGGCCGGGTGCTGCAGTACAAGGAAAAACCCGACCGGCCGAAGTTCAACTGGGCCTCGCTGACAGTCTTCTGCTTTAAACCCAAGGTGCTGCTTGAGATGCTGACCATCAATGCCCGGGAGGATGAATCCTTTGAGTTCGGCCGCAACATCATCCCGCGCATGATGTATGAGCAGCGCAAGGTGTACGGCTTCAAGTTCAAGGGCTACTGGGGTTATTCCCGCACCATCGAGGAGTACTGGCAGACCAATATGGACTTGCTGGGTCCGTCGCCGAAGATCGACATGGAAAAGTGGGGGTTGCGCACCAACCTCGACCACCGCGGTATCCGCGACTGCCAGCCGCTGAAGGTGGGCAGCGATGCAGTCATCCAGGACAGCCTGGTCTATAACGGCTGCATCGTGGAGGGCACGGTGGAACGCTCCATCCTTTTCCCCGGGGCCCATGTGAAAAAAGGGGCTCAGGTCCGCGATTCGGTGCTTTTTTTTGATAACGTGGTGGGCCGTGACGCAAGGCTTGAGAAGGTGATCAGCGACGTCAATGTGACCATCGGCAACGAGGTGAGTATCGGCCTGCCCGGGCCTGCCAGGAATAAGGAGGTGACCGTGGTCGGCTGGAACAATTTCATCCCGGATAAGACGGTGATCGGTTCCGACTGCACCCTTTATCCCTCCCTGGGTGCTGATAAACTGTTACGGGAAATCAAAACCGGGGAGATTGTGCGATGAAAAAGGAAAATACCCTTGTGCTGATTCTGGCCGGTGGCGTGGGCAGCCGGTTGAATAATCTCGTGCAGACCAGGGCGAAACCGGCCGTGCCCTTTGGCGGCATTTACCGCATCATTGATTTCAGCCTGAGCAATGTGATGAATTCCGGTTTTACCCAGGTGGGCGTGCTGACCCAGTACAAACCCCTGTCGCTGATGAAGCATATCGGCACCGGCGAGGCCTGGGATTTCACCGGACGCAGCAGGGGGGTGAAGATCCTGCCGCCCCGGACCGGCGCAAAGGACTCGGACTGGTACAAGGGCACGGCGGATGCGGTGCGGCAGAACATGGATTTCATCCAGTCCCACCCCTCCAGAGAGCTTCTGCTGTTGTCCGGCGATCATATCTACCGCATGGATTTTGATGACATGATCAGCTTTCACCGCCGCAAGCAGGCGGATGTCACCATCGGCATGATGGTGGTGCCGGAAAGCGAGATCCATCAGTTCGGCGCCGGTATCACCAACGATGAGGGCCGCATTGTCGAATGGGAGGAAAAGCCCAAGGTGGCGCGCACCAACCTGGCCTCCATGGGTATTTATGTCTTTGATACCCAGTATCTGCTGCGCATGCTGACGGAAGACCGCGAGGAGATCGATTTCGGCATGCATCTCATCCCCAGGGCCATTGAGCAGGATAATGTCTTTGCCTACCCCTTTCACGGCTACTGGCGGGACGTGGGCACCGTGCAGGCCTACTGGGAGTCGAATATGGACATCATCCGCGAGGATTCCGGCATTGCTCCGGAGAACTGGGGCATCCGGCCCAATGTCGAGGCCGGGGTGGCGGACATCGCCGACCGGCCGCCCGCCCGTTTTGCCGCAGGCTCCAAGGTGAAGAATTCCATGATCGCGGCCGGCTGCGTCATCGAGGGCGAGGTGGTCAATTCCGTGCTCAGCCCAGGAGTGCGGGTGGGGGCCGGGGCCAGCGTGCGCGATTCAATCCTGTTTCACGACTGTCTGGTCGACAAGGGGGCGGTGCTTGATCTGGTCATCCTGGACAAGGGGGTGCGGGTGGGAGTTGGAGCCATTATCGGCCACGGCGAGGACAAAACCACGCCGAACAAGGATTTTCCCAAGCATCTCTATACGGGCATCACACTGGTGGGCAAGGAGGCCGAGGTGCCGGCCAATGCGGTCATCGGCCGCAACTGCATCGTTGCGCCCCTGGCCAGGGTTGAAGATTATCCGGGCCTGCAGGTAAAAACCGGCGAGTCGGTGGGGGTGATTGAGCTGTAGGGGCGGGTTTTATGCCCGCCAAGGGGGATGTAGGGGCGGTTCGCGAACCGCCCCTACACGAACCGCCCGCATCACCGCAGACCGGCGATAAAGGGACCGACCGCTGCCGCGCCCTGTTCGTTAACGAGGTTGATGGTCCTGGTGCCGATGACGGCAATGTCGGCCTTGCCGGTGAGATAGTCCACATCCTCCTTGCGGCTGATGCCGAAACCCACTGCCAGGGGCAGATCGGTACTGGCCCGGCAGGTACGCAGGTAGTCGTTAAAGCCGGCGTCAAAATCCGTCTGCCTGCCGGTCACGCCCTTGCGGGCCGCGCAGTAGATAAAGCCGCGGCTGAAGCGGGACAGTTCCCGCATCCGTTCCGGGGTTGAGGTGGGGGCAAAGATCAGGATCGGGGCAATGTCATATTTGCGGCTCAAGGCAAAAAACTCCTCGCCCTCCTCCGGCGGCAGGTCCGGAATGATAAAGCCCTTGATGCCGATCTCCCGCGCCTTTTTAAAGAACTCCTCCACCCCGAATTTGAAGAGAATGTTGTAGTAGGTCATGAAGAGAAAGGGGATGGGGTGGGTCTTGGTCATCTCTTCAGCAAAATCAAGGCAGCCGCGCACGGTGATGCCCTGCTCGATCGCCTCCTGGTTGGCCTGGACGATCACCGGACCGTCGGCCATGGGCTCGGAAAAGGGGATCTGCATCTCGATGAGATCCACCCCGTTTGCCACCATCTGCTCGATGACCCGGCGGTTGGTTTCCAGGGAAGGGTAGCCCAGCACGATATGCGTCATGAGCAGGATTTTCCTGTCCGGATCAGCCAGCGCTGTTTTGATCTGACGGCTAAGCTCCATATTCAATTCCTTTCTTTTTGATGAATTCTTTCCAGGACGGGTCGTTAAAGGCGTGGGCAATGGTGAAGATGTCCTTGTCGCCCCGGCCGGACATGTTGATGATGATCGCCTCGTCCGGGCCCATCTCCCCCGCCTCCTTGAAGGCCTGCACAAAGGCGTGGGCCGATTCCAGGGCCGGGATGATCCCCTCCTTTTTCATGGTGAGATCAAGGGCGGCCATGACCTCCGCGTCGGTGGCCGCGCTGAAGCGCACCCGCTTTTGCTGCCAGAGATCGGTGAGAATGGGGGAGACGCCGACGTAATCGAGTCCGGCCGCCACCGAGTGGGTATCCATCATCTGGCCGTCGCTGTTTTGCAGGAACATGGTCTTGTAGCCCTGGGCCACCCCCGGGGAACCATCCCTGGCCGCCAGACGCGAGGCGTGCATGCCGCTGTCCAGGCCCTTGCCGCCTGCCTCCACCCCCACCAGCTCAACCGCCGGGTTGTCGAGAAACCCCTGAAAAATCCCCATGGCGTTGGAGCCGCCGCCCACGCAGGCGTAGACCCGGCTGGGCTGTCTGCCGAACTGCTGCTTGATCTGGCCGCAGGCCTCCCGGCCGATGATGGATTGAAACCAGGCCACCATTTCCGGAAAGGGATGGGGGCCGCACACCGTGCCCATGACGTAATGGGTGTCATCCATGCGGGTGACCCAGTCGCGGAAGGCCTCGTTGATGGCGTCTTTTAAGGTCTTGGAGCCCGAGGTGACCGGCACCACCGTGGAGCCGAGTTTTTCCATCCAGAAGACATTGGGCCGCTGGCGCTGCACATCCTCTTCACCCATGTAGATGGTGCAGGCAAAACCGAATTTGGCGGCCATGGTGGCGGTGGCCACCCCGTGCTGGCCGGCCCCGGTCTCGGCGATGACCCGCGTCTTGCCCATCCTTTTCACCAGCAGGCCCTGGCCCATGACGTTGTTGGCCTTGTGGGCGCCGGTGTGGTTGAGGTCTTCCCGTTTGATGAAGATCTGCGCCCCGCCGAAATGGCGGGAAAGATTCTCCGCATGGGTCAATGGGGTGGGGCGGCAGGAGTAGGTGCTCATCAGGCTGACGTATTCCTGCCAGAAGGCCGGGTCGGCCTTGGCCTTTTGAAAGGCGTCATTGAGATCGCAGAAGGTCTGGTACAGCACTTCCGGAATGAAGGCCCCTCCCCATTCTCCGTAATATCCTGGTTTGTTTGCTTTGTTCATTTGGGTGTGGCTATCCGTTTAGGGTTCAGCGTTGGCAATTGGTGGTCTTGAAATCAAGGGGGGTACTATACACCCGATTGGCTAAAAAATCAGTACCCTTTTTTGGCGTGGAGAGGGGAGAGTCCGGGTTGGGTTGCCGGTATGCAGAGGAGGATGGGTGGGTGAGTATCTTCGCCTGGGCCTTACTTTGGAAGGCAGAAAAAGAGTGCAGCCGGAGATCCAAATAGGTGTGTCACCTCGAATTTTGGGGGGAGGTTGGAAAAAGATCTATCTTGATTCATTCCGGGAGGTAGGTCAATTCCGATCTGCTAACCGGCACATTTAAGCCGTAGCGTTCTGTCATATCTGAAACGAGTTCGTAGAACCATGATTCGGCTTCTGGCCCTACAACAATGCTATGAATAAAATCATTTAACTCCACGGGTAGCCTAATACCCTCCGGCATAGTTTGTTCCAATTTTCTTTGGTTTATTTTGCATACGACAATGCGAACTTCTCCTTCGTATAGATAAGCCTTGTGCTTATAACGTAGCGGGTCGGAGTAGGTGCCAATAATCATGTCCGGGTTTTTAAAGTGATCTATGTATTTAACTTTAAAGATTTCTATAAGCTCCTCCTCCGTCCAATTACGACAAGACTGAATTAGTCTCTCAAGTGTACATGTTATAGACACACCAGTTGAAGCACTACTGTAAAGATGCCAAAGTGCCATATTGTCATCAGCCCCTAATGTCCAGCAATTAATATAGCTGTATTCACGCACTTTCCTAATAAAGTCATCTGCATCATATTTTGCCCGGCGGATATACGGGGGTAAAGCACCTTCAAATTTATCTGGCAATCGATCGGCACGTCTAAAATATAAAGATCGAGACCGCAGTAAATCAAGAAACTTCGTTAAATCGAGATAACGGCGAAATGTTGCTCCTTCGATTAACGGATCATACTCAATTCGAGGTTTCATATGCATTATTTGCCTAAATCTAATGAGCTTGCAAAAAACTTCGCAAACTTCAGCCAAACCGGTCTAAGCTCTGTTCCAAAAGTAAATACAATTTTAGTCAATCAAATATTCTACTTGCGGCGATGCATCATTTTTAAGCTTGTTTATTTTGTCGATAGGAGAACGTGAGTTAGCGCTCGAGTTCCTTCCGGGTAACCTTTGTTACGATTTCCAGTCTTGCCCATGTGTACATCTTCTTGGTGTACTCGAACCTCTCGCGAATGCCTTTCTCCACCAACTGCACGATCTCGGCTCTTGCACTTGGAAGATAGAGAATTTGGCAATAGATAATACCCTCCTCCACTGACTTCGGGCCAAGGTAGTAGGTAATCGTGAGTTTGTCCTCGCCATACTCGACGTCGCCTTCGTTCGCCTGAAGTTCAAGAACGGCCCATTCGAGGAGAGTTGGGGTGGCTGGCAATAGCCACGGGTGCCCCCTATCCTTAGCATAGGAGAGGTCGCCACAGTTGGTGAAAACTATGCATGCCAATAGAGTAAGTAATGAAAGTTTTGGGTGCAGCTTACATATTTTCAATTACATTCTGGTCCGTTACGGTTTGATTTCCGGATTGCTGCTTCTGATGAAACGATAGCTTGAATCCATATGCCCGTCAATCTCTTTCCGGCTTGTTCGGCGGGGGCAGACCAGCCCCATGGCGTTGGTGCGGTTTCGTAGTTTCGGGATCACCCGCTCATTTTGAAACTGCACATTTATATCCTCAAGCTGCGGGTCAGTTCAGCCAGTCGGTCTGGCTGAATTGCTTAGGGCAGCCTGTGGCGGCAGGCCAGGGCGAAATCTTCCGGATAATGGCCCATGATCCAGCGCAGCTGGAGTTCGCTGAAGGCGCCGGGAGACTCGGGCAGTTTCGGTAGGAAGCTGTAGAGAAGCCGCTGGTCGGATTTGTCGGTGAAGCGTTTGGCATATTCGATGATGTTGGCCAGGCGCATGCCCAGGCGGCCCAGCACCTGCATGGCCGTATGCATGGCCGCATCCAGGGAGCGGCGCATGGCCTCGTCCGCCTCCAGGATATTGCCCACCGGCCTGAGCGCCATGAGCTGCAGCTCCCACTGGGAGGTCTGGGCCTTGGGCACAAAGAGCATCACCTGCTCATCCGCAAAGACGACAAGGGATGCCTCGCCTTTTGTCCCGTCCAGGCGCCGGTTGTTGCGGATGCAGGTGATGAGGTCATTGAAAAGGGAGCGGTTGTGTTTATCGGCATAGGCCCGCACACAGTCGGCCAGCAGATCGCCGCAGCCGTATGAGGGGAGAAATTCCTCCGTCCGGCTGCCGGCCCTTATTGCCGCAACCGCTGCCGGCAGCAGGGCGAACTGCTGGTGGATCTGCTGGTGGGAGGCGTTGAGCCGGTAATGGCTGGGGGCATAGTCAAAGCCGTAGTTCCAGCCCCACAGGGTGCAGTCAAAGAAGGGGGCCTGGGTCGATCTGTCAAGCCGGCGGCGGATCTCCAGGCGCAGGGACTCAAGCTCACCCGCGGACAGGCTCTTTCCGCCGTCCGCCATTTCGATGCCGAGTTCAGCCGCCAGCCGGACATAGGTGCGCTGATAGTAGAGATGGCGCAGGCCGGTCATGTCGGCCGGGGAGAGTTTGGCGATATCATAACGCACGGCGTCGTTAGCCATGTTGGCGGCATAGTGTCCCCAGGGGATGTAGGAGTTGCGGCGCAGGTATTCAAAGACGTGGTGATCCGCATCATGCCATTCGCCGACGATTTCACTGCCTCCCTGGGCGCCGGGCCGCAGCACCATGGCCTGTTTGTAAGGGTCCGGCAGATCTGGGTTATTCGCCACCGCCTCAAACAGCGGATGGTTTTTTATCCTGGCCCGGATTCTGCCCGGTTGTTCCTCGCTGTAAAGCAGCCCGGCCGGGCTGCCTGTGGTATCTTCCTTGAAATCGCAGCTGATTTTGGCAAGCGCCACAAGATCAGCCGGGTCGGTGGAGGTGGTGGCCAGGGCCAGGAGCACTGATTCCGGCAGGCAGTCAAAGAGGCCGTCCATGCTGCTGATTTCTTTTTCGGTAAGCCAGGCCCTGATGTTTTGGGAAAAGGAGGTGGCAGGCTGCGCCGGCAATCCGATGCGCAGCGGGTCTTTGGCCGTGGCGTCCGCCCAGGGGGAGTTGATGAAGGTGGTGCCCTTGAAGGGGAAGGCATTGGGGATCTCATATACCCGGTCGGCTTTTCCCACCGCGACATCGGCGGGCGGGAAGTTCCCGCGGTTGAGATACTCCTTGCCGTCGCAGAGGCCCAGGCTTTCGATCAGGTCGCCGGCGCGGAGATTTTTCACCGCGTAATCCGGTGCATGGATGCAGTAGAGGAAGTCGCCTTGGGGAGTTATACAGGTGCGCATGGTTACTGTCCGGAATTTAGCTTTGATTGATGAAATCGTCAAAAATCTTTTTTCAGTTGTGACGAAACTATCAATTTTATCTCCATATTCATTGCCGATATTTGCCCAGACAATAAACGCAAGGGGACAAAGACGCAAAGGTTTTTCTTGCACCTTCAGGGACTTGGAGTAAATATAGGGTATGGCTATCCATCTCTTCACCAGTAACCGCCTGGAGATCCTCGCCCGGCAGTGCGGGGAAATCTTCCGGCAGGACCCGCTGCCGCCCCTTGAGGCCGAGATTGTGGTGGTGCAGAGCCGCGGCATGGCGGTCTGGCTGACCATGGAACTGGCCAGCCGGCTCTCGGTGTGGGCCAACGCCCTTTTCCCCTTTCCCAATACCTTGGTGGCGGATATCTTCCGCCGGGTGCTGCCGGAGAGTGAGCAGCCGGCCTATGAGCGCCGGCGGGCGGGCTGGCAGCTCATGGAGCTGCTGGCGGAACTCAAAGACGAACCCCTGTTCCGCCACCTGGCCGCCTATCTGGCCGATCCCTTGAAACGCTTCCAGCTGGCGGGTCAGCTGGCTGATCTCTTTGATCAATACATTATCTACCGTCCTGACCTGATAGCCGCCTGGGAAAAGGGCAGCGAGGCAGACGGCTGGCAGGCCCTGCTGTGGCGCAGGTTCACCGCCCGTTACGGCGGGATGCACCGGGGCGAGATGCTGGCGCGCTTTCTGCGGGCCATGCGGCAAGAGGTTGCCGTTGATCTGCCCAGCCGGATCAGCCTGTTCGGGGTCTCCAGCCTGCCGCCTTTTCATCTGGAGATTTTAGACGCCCTGTCCGCCCGCATTCCGGTCAATCTCTTTTTCATGAACCCCTGCCGGCACTGGTGGGGGGACATCGTGCCGGAAAAGGATATCTCCCGCCGGCTGGTACGGGAAGGCAAGGGTGCCGAAGAGCTCTATCTGGAGTCCGGCAATGCCCTGCTTGCCTCCATGGGACATATTGCCCGGGATTTTCTGGTGCTGCTGCAGGAACGGGACTGTCTGGAAGAGGATCTGTTTGCGGAGCCGGAGGACCCCAGCCTGCTGGCCTCCATCCAGCGGGATATCCTGGAGCTGACCTGTTCCGGGTACGGGGCGGCGGATGACTCGGTGGTCATCCATTCGTGCCACAGCCCCATGCGCGAGGTGGAGGTGCTGCAGGACCATCTGCTGGCCCTGTTTGACAGCGACCCGACGCTCATTGCGGCGGACATCATCGTCATGGCCCCGGACATCGAGACCTACAGCCCCCTGGTGCAGGCGGTCTTCGGTCTTGACCGGGATCATCCCCATTTCATGCCCTTTTCCCTGGCTGACAAGAGCGCCGGGGCGGACAGCATGCTGCTGGATACCTTCTTTGCCCTGCTTGAGCTGGCAGGTGGCCGTTATGCGGCCCGGGACGTGGTGAACCTGCTGGCCAACCCCCTGGTCAGCAGGAGATTTGCCCTTACCGCGGCGGACGGTGAGCGCATCAGGGAGTGGGTAAACGAGGTCGGCATCCGCTGGGGACGGGATGGCGGCCAGAAGGAGGAACTCGGTCTGCCGGCCCATGGGGAAAATACCTGGCGGGCAGGGCTTGACCGACTGCTGCTCGGCTACGCCATGGCGGACGGCAATGAGCTGTTTGCCGGTATTCTTCCCCATGGACCCCTGGATGGCAGCGAGGCTGATCTGCTCGGCCGCCTGCTTGACGCGGTTGAGGTGCTTTTTGCCTGGCTGTCCCGGCTGCCCGGCAAACGGCAACTGACGGAGTGGGGCGGGATGCTGCGGGCCCTGGTTGATGACTGCCTGGCCGTGGACAGTGAGCAGGATGGGGACCTGTTGGGCCTGAGAACGGCCCTGCAGAGCATGGGGGAGATCCAGGCGGAAGCGGGTTTTAACGAGGCGCTTGATCTCAAGGTGGTGCGAAGCTGGCTGCATCAGCTGCTGCGGGTGGAAAAATCCGGCCACGGCTTTCTGAGCGGCGGAATAACCTTCTGTTCCCTGCTGCCCATGCGGGCCATCCCCTTTAAAATTGTCTGTCTGCTCGGCATGAATGACGGCGACTTTCCCCGTCCCCATTTCACCCTGAGTTTTGACCTGATGAGCCGCTCCCCCAGACGGGGAGACCGCAGTCCGCGCCATGATGACCGTTATCTCTTCATCGAGGCCCTGCTTTCCGCCCGCCGGCAGCTCTACATCAGCTATGTGGGCCAGTCGCTGCGGGATGACGCCACCCTGCCGCCCTCGGTGCTGGTCAGCGAGCTGCTCGACTACCTGGCCGCTGTCTGCCCGCCAAAGGCCGGCCGGTCCGCAGCAGCCGGCCTGGTCACCGGGCACCGGCTGCAGCCCTTTCATCCCGGCTATTTCCAGCCGGGCAGCCATCTTTTCAGTTATTCGACGGAAAATTTCCAGGCCGCCAGGCGGCTTGCCGCCGGAGATGACCCCAAGGCCGGCTTCTGGCAGGGGCTGCCATTGCCGGCCCCGGATAATCCGGGGCAAGAGATTGAACTGCAGGACTTTGTCGATTTTTTTGTCCATCCGGTGCGTTTTTTCTGCCGGCGCAGGCTCGGGGTTGAGCTGTCGGCCCCGGAGGAGCTCGCCCGGGATAATGAGCCGTTTTCCCTGGAGGGGCTTGATCGCTACCAGTTGGAGACGGAACTGCTTGATCTTCTGGTGCAAAAAAATAATACTGAAGGTCAGGCCAGGTTGTGGAAGGCCCGGGGGGTGCTTCCCCATGGCAAGGTGGGTGAAATCGCGGTACGCGAATTAGGTGATGATGGGGCGCAATTTTATGGCCTGCTGGCCCAGCACCTTGCCCCAGTGGTTGAGCCGCCGCTTTTCCGCATCAGGATTGAGGATTTTCTGCTGTGCGGGCGCATCGACCATCTGACGGAGCAGGGGGTGCTCCATGCCCGTCCTGCCAGGCTGAAGGGCAGGGACCTGCTGCGGGCCTGGATCGCCCATCTCATCCTGCACACCCTGCCCTGGGAGATGCCCCGGCGGACCGTGGTGGTGGCCAGGGACCAGACCGTGGTCTTCCGGCCGGTGCAGGAAGCCCGGCAGCTGCTGGAACAGCTTTTTGCCCTTTTCCTGCAGGGGCAGCGGGCGCCGCTGCCTTTTATGAGTGAAACATCCTATCAGTATGCCCGGCACGCCTGTCAGGGGCAGCCGGAGCGGGCGGTAAAAGAGGCCAATG
Organism: Desulfobulbaceae bacterium; assembly: GCA_023230525.1. Classification (GTDB taxonomy): domain Bacteria; phylum Desulfobacterota; class Desulfobulbia; order Desulfobulbales; family SURF-16; genus SURF-16. The sequence continues at coordinate 16,655 of JALNXE010000029.1, read as the reverse complement.
CCGCCTGGCAGGGCCGGCATGGCGGACCGGGGGAGGGTAACGATCCGTATCTGGAATTTCGTTACCGGGATGGAACGGAGCCGCTGGATAAAACGTTTACGGAGATGGCGATACGAATTTTTTCTCCTGTTCTGGCACATATGAAGGAGGATGAAGATGGCTGAGTTGAAACCGTGGCAAAGGTGGAAGAGTCTGTCCCGTTTACAGCGCTGGAGTATCATTGCGGGCTGTTCCCTGCTTTTTTACACCGTTTTCGGGTTCTGGATTCTGCCGGCCATTGTCCGCAGCCAGCTCGAAAAAAAATTGAGCCTGGCCCTGCACCGGCAGACCACGGTGCAGGAGGTGAAAATCAATCCCTATACCCTGCAGGCGGCGGTGAGCGGCTTCAACATCCAGGAGCCGGACGGCAAGGAGCCTTTTGTCTCCTTTGACAGTCTGCAGGTGAACCTGCAGTGGTTATCCCTTTTCAAACGCGCCATCATCATTAAATCCTTTTCCCTGGTCAATCCCTATGCCAAGATCGTCTTGAATAAGGATAAAAGCCTTAACTTTTCCGATCTTTACGCCGGTGATGGCGGGGCCAAGCAGGAGGAGAAAAAAGAAGAGGAAAAGGCGGCGCCGCTCATGTTTTCCATCAACAATATTGATCTGAGCGGCGGTCGGATCGACTTTGCGGACAAGATGAAGGATGTCAGCCATCAGGTCACCGGTCTGCACATCGCCCTGCCATTTCTGTCGAACCTTCCCTATGATATTGAAATATTTACCAAACCAGCATTCGCGGCGGTGATCAACGGCACGCCCCTCAGCATGCTCGGTGAAAGTAAGCCGTTTTACCGGACCCGGCAGTCAGAGATCAATGTCAATTTCCGTGATATCGATCTCACGAACTACCTGGTCTATCTGCCTGAAAATCTCAATTTCATCATCAAAAACGGCCGGCTTGATCTTGATCTCTCGCTTTCCTTTATCAAGCATGAGGACGGCAATCCGGCGATCAATATCCAGGGCAAGACCAACCTGCGGGAAGTCAAGGTGGTTGACCGCCAGGAGCAGCCGCTGCTTTCCTTTCCTGAACTGACGGTGGATATTGACCGGGCCCATATCCTGCGCAAGGAGTTTCACCTGGCCAAAATCATCTGGCGGGAACCCGAGCTTTTCCTGCAGCGGGGGCAGGATGGCCGGTTCAATCTTGCGGGCCTTGTCGCCCCGTCATCAGGAGGGGCGGAAAACACGGCTGCCCCGGCAGCGGCTCCCAGCCCCCTGCTGCTCGAGGTGACCGAGGCAGCGGTAGTGGCGGCCACCATTCATTTTACCGACCAGACGGTGGCTGGCCCGCTGCAGACCACCCTGCAGCCGGTGGATCTGCAGGTGAAAGACTTCACTACCGCTGCGGACAAGTCCGCCGGCTACCAGCTGGCACTCACCAGTGAAAGCAATGAGCAGGTAAACGTCGGCGGCACCTTTTCCCTTGATCCCCTGAAGGTGGCGGCTGACGTGGGTTTGGAGAATGTGCAGCTCGGCAAGTACCGCCCCTATTATGAGCATGCCCTGCGGGCGGAGCTGGCGGCGGACAAGGTCAAGGCGGCCGCCCATATCGATTATGCCGGGGCAGACGGCGCCCTGCTTATTTCGGGCCTGGGGCTTGAACTGGGCGGCTTGAACATGGGCGTTGCCGACGGCGCAGACAAGGTGGTGATCCCGGATTTTTCCGTGAGCGAGGCTGAGGTCAATATCAAGGACAAGACAGTGCTGGTGGGCAGGTGCGCGAGCAAAGGCGCGGTGATCCCGATTACCCGGCGCAAGGACGGCACGATCAGCCTGCAGGATTTTCTGGCCCCGGCCCCGGCCAAAGACACAAAAGTCCAGGAGGAAAAAGCGGCTGAGGCCGCGCCGCAACCCGCCTGGCAGGTGGAGGTCAAGGCAGTGGATTTTGCAGATTATGAGGTGAAATTCCTTGATCAGGTGCCGGAGGACCCGGTGGCGCTGACCATGAGCCAGCTGCATCTGGCGGCTGAGAATGTGACGACCCGCCCGGAGCAGCCGTGCAGTGTTACTCTTGATCTGCGGCTCAATAAGACCGGCAAGGTGAAGGTGCAGGGCAGCGCAGGCCTTGCCCCCCTGGCCCTGCGGCTGGATGTCGATCTGGCCGATCTGCCGCTCAAGGCCGTGCAGCCCTATGTGGAGCAGAAACTCAATATCATCATGGCCGACGGCCTGGGGGCGGTCAATGGCAAGATGACCCTGGACAAGCCGGAAGGCGGCGAGGTTGCCGTGACATTTCAGGGAGAGGTGCGCAGCCGCCGGTTTGCCTGCCTTGATGGCAAGCAGGCGGAGAAGCTCTTGAGCTGGGATGATGTGCAGGTGAAAAAACTGAATGTGCAGACCAGCCCCATGCGTATCAAAGCCGAAGAGATTGTCTTTGGCGGTTTATCCGCTTTTGTCCGGAAGAACCAGGAGGGGGTGCTGAACCTGAGCACCCTTGTCCGCCAGGAGGACGGCCAGCCAAAGAAGCAGGAAGCCCCGGCGGCTGAGGGCGCCCAGCCTGAGGTGGAAATCAAACTGGTGCGGCTGGCGAATTGCCGGGTTGATTTCGCTGACCGCAGTGTGGCCCCGCAGTTTAACGCCACCCTGCAGCAGGTAGATGGCGGCATCAAGGGGCTGGCCACCGGCAAGGATGTGTCGGCCGAGGTCAATATCACGGCAAAGCTTGATCAGCATTCCCCGGTAAAGGTGACCGGTACCATCCGGCCGGGGCAGGATTTTTATACCGATGTCACGGCTGAATTCAGCGATATCGAGCTCAGTCCGGTGAGCCCCTATTCAATCAAGTTCATCGGCTATCCGCTGACCAAGGGCAAGCTGAATCTCAATCTGCACTACCTGATTGAAGGCGGGAAACTCACCTCGGACAACAAGGCCTTCATCGATCAGATCACCCTGGGCGATTATGTGAAAAGTGAAACCGCGGTCGATCTGCCGGTGCAGCTGGCCATCTCCCTGCTGAAAAACCGTAAGGGCGAAATTGATCTGAACATCCCGGTTTCCGGCCGGCTCGATGACCCCGAATTCAGCGTGGTCGGGGTGGTTTTCAAGATTCTCGCCAATCTCATCGTCAAGGCGGTAACCTCGCCCTTTTCCCTGCTCGGCGCCATTTTTGAAGGCGGCGGTGAGGAGCAGTATGTGCAGTTTGCCGCGGGCCTGACCCAGATCAGCCCGGAGGGCATGGAGGTGCTGACAAAATTTGCCAAGGCGCTCTATGACCGGCCCGCGATCAAGGTGGAACTCACCGGCCAGGCCGATGCGGCGGAGGATGGCAAGGCCTTGACCCAGATTCGTTTTGACCGGCTGCTCAAGGTGCAGAAGATGAAGGATCTGGCCCGAAAAGAGGCGGCGCTGGCAGAGGTGGATGCCATCGAGATCACCGCCGATGAATATGACCGCTACCTGAAAAAGGCCTATAAGGCGGCTGATTTTGAGCGGCCGAAGAATTTTCTCGGGTTACTGAAGGATATCCCGCCGGAGGAGATGGAAAAGCTTCTCCGTGATCACCTTGCCATCACGGACAATGATCTGCGCAGTCTGGCAGTGGAGCGGGCAGCAGCCGTGCGGGATGTGCTCATAGAAAAGGGGCCGGTTGAGCCGGAAAGAATTTTTCTCGTCGAACCGAAAGGCGGCGAGGGCGGGCAGCAGGGCATGCGGGTTGAGATTGCCATAAAATGACCGCCTCTGTCCCGGATTTTCCGTAAGACGGATGCCTTAGGCGAGAATCAGATCGGCTCCGGTGAAGCGGCTGAAGAATTCTTCCATGATGCTTGCCATGTTGGCACTGAAATTGGAAACTTCGGGCGCTTCCCGGTTTTGCCGGAGAAATTCATCTACGTTGAAATGGAAGCTTTCCGGCATCAGCGAGCGGATGCCGATGCTTTCAACCAGGAAATTGGCCAGCGAGACAATCTTGACATCCAGGCGGTCCGGCGTCATGCCCCCGCCGGTGTGATGGCGGGCCACGGGAATGGTGATGCTCTCCGGCAACCCCCAGGCCGCCAGCAGCGCCGCGCCGACCAGGGCATGATCGGTCTGCAGCATGAAGCGCTCCAGTTCAATGATTGAGGAAAATTTTCTATCGGTCTTCCTGGCGGCACAGGCAGAGAGCAGGGGTTTATTTAATACCACCTTGCCGATATCGTGGAGAAGCGCTGCCGTGTAGATGGTGTAATGATTTTCCAGCTTGGCGTATCTGGCGATAATTTCCGCAAGAATGGCGCAGGCATGGGAGTGGTTCCACAGTGACCGCGGTTCGAGATCATAGGCTTCCTGGGGGGAAGTCAGGATGCCTGCCGAGGCGCTGGTGATGGCCAGAACTTTCACCATATCGAGGCCAAGGCGCACGATGATGTCCTGGAGCGAGGTGATTTCCTGCATATGGCCGAAATAGGAGGAGTTGGCCATCCTCAGCATATTGGCCGTCATGTTCGGGTCATGTTCAATTTTTTCCGCCAGCTCGGCAACGGAGCTGCTGGAGTCCTGCGCCAGGCACAGAACATCCAGGGCAATATCCGGCCGGGGAATCAGTCTGTCCACATCCGCGATATATCTTTTTTCAATATTCATGGCCTTTTCTATCCTGTGGCTGTTTTTGTTATGCGACAGAGTGGGTGGTGTTGCCGGGGAAAATGCACTGGCCGATAGGTTGTCCATTGGCTTATTTCCTGGATGGTTTGCGGATGACTTCATTGGTGAGTACATCGACGACTGTGTCATCGGCAGGGCAATACTCGGGAACAATATTTTTTTTGAGGTAATCCGCCGGCTCGAGGGGGCGTCCGTTGAATTGCAAGCTGTTTGACTGCACATTGGGCTGCACCGTCGTTTGTTCAGTAGTTGTCGGGGGATCTTCATTTTGCAGAGCATTTGACAGCGCCTCAATCGCCTGGGTGATATCCGCGGCCAGTTTGGGATCGCTTTCGAAAACCGTTGCGTTAGCCCGGCAAAGGACATCAAGGCAGCTGATGAGCACCTCGGGTTGCAGATTCTGCTTGACGTCATTTTTCATATCTTGGCCTCTCTGAAACAGACTGAACGAAGGATTTCTCTGTGGAGTATGATAGGAAAATATTGCAAAATTTACGCCAGTTATGGGATGTTTGAGAATCTCTGCCGATGATGAAGGCCGGGTTGGTATTTGTTTTAAATCTTAAAAGGTTATGAGGGCGGTATGGTTGTGCCGCCGAAGCGGTAAAGGTTGTTTGGCCGGACAATGGCCGGCATGGCCAGGGCGAATATAAAATAAATTAATTCATTAGGGGAAAGGATGCAACTTTGTTGCAGATGAGGATGATGGGGCCCTCGCGTCTCTGCGGCTGGTGAAATCATCTTTCCAGCCGCTGCCGGGCCATGTTTTACCCAGTCCGGGATCAAGCCAAAACATCACGGATGAGCTGGGCGAGTTTTTTATTGTCAAGCGGCTTCATGGCAAAGGCCCGGATGCCCAGCTCTTTGATTTTTTCCTCCGAAACCAGTGGGTTATAGCCGGTACAGAGGATGATCGGCATGGCCGGGCGAATTTTCAGGGCTTCCTGCGCCAGTCCTGTGCCGGACAGGCCGGGCATGGTCTGGTCCGTGATGATGAGATCAAAGTTGCCGGGGGCGGCGCGGAACTCTTCCAGGGCCTCCAGGCTGCCTGTTTTCCCCGTTACCCGGTAGCCAAGCTTTTCAAGGGTCGTTGTCAGCATACGGACAATGACACTCTCGTCATCCACCACCAGTATCCGTTCCTTGCCTCCGGTAATCGGCTGCTGCTGTTCCTCTTTGCCGCCGCCTTCCGCTTTATTTACCGCGATGGCGGGAAAATAGACGCGGAAAACGGTCCCCTGGCCGACTTCACTTTCCACCTTGATCATCCCATGGTAATCCTGGACAATCCCGTGGACCATGGCCAGCCCCATGCCGGTGTTCCCCAGTCCTTTGGTGGTGAAGAAAGGTTCAAAAATGCGTTTTGCCGTTTCCTGGTCCATGCCGCGCCCGGTATCGCTTACCATGAGTTCAATAAAGGGTCCGGCAGACATCCCCGGCCCGACCTCGTCCTCCCGCAGTTCCTTGCGGAGCAGGCTGACGGTCAGTACCCCCTGTTCATTTTCCATGGCCTGCCGGGCATTGGTGCAGAGATTGACCAGGACCTGCTGTATCTTGGTCGGATCCGCCAGAATCGTGCCGCAGGACGTATCAATATTCTGCCTGATTTCCATGCTGCTCGGCAGGGACGAGCGCAGCAGTTTGAGGGACTCCTTGATGATCAGGTACGGGGCCAGGGGTTCGAGCTGATGGGTGCTTTTGCGGCTGAAGGTGAGAATCTGCCTGATCAGGTCCCTGGCGCGTTTGGCGCCGATGATCACCTCGTCGAGATCCTCCCTGGTTTGCTGCTCGTTGGCGATATCGGTCTTGGCCAGTTCGGCATAGCCGAGAATGGCGGTAAGTATATTGTTGAAATCATGGGCTATGCCGCCCGCCAGGGTGCCGATGGCCTCCATTTTCCTGGCCTGGAAGAGCTCTTCTTCAAGCCTTTTCCGGGCGGTGATGTTGGTGGCGATTTCCATGCGGACCATGCGGCCGTCCGGCCATCTGATGGCCTGATCCCGGCATTCATACCACTGCTGGTCGATAGTATTGCGGAACTCCCAGACATGGGGCTCCGCCGGCCTGCCCTCCGGCGCAAACAGCCGGCCATTGGTGCAGAACGGGCAGGGGCCTGTCTGGCCTTGCTGCAGAACTTCCCAGCATTTTTTGCCGACCCCGTCCCCGACAATTTCCCGGCCGTATTTATTGATGAACAAGAGCTCGAAAGTATCCATATCCGCCACATAGACAAAGGCGTCCAGGCTGTCGGTGATGGTCTGAAACTGCTCAAAAGCCGCCTGGATCTGGTTTTCCGCGATTTTGCGTTCCGTAATGTCGAGCATGATGCCGGTGACGCTGACCGCCTTGCCGGTGTCATCATGCAGCACATCCCCTGATTCCGCGATCCAATGCACCGAGCCGTCCGGCCGGATAATCCTGTGCTCCAGGTTGAGGTCTTGGTCGTCCTTGATGGCCGCTTGGAAGCAGCTGGAGACCAGGTTGCGGTCTTCGGGGTGAATGTGCTCTAATAATGAGGTGAAGGTGGTGATGGGCGGATGCCCAACCAGTCCGAAAATGGGTGCTACCTGCGCGGAACAGATGAGTTGGCCATGCTGCACGTCAAGCTCCCAGCTGCCGATATTGGCCGCCTGCTGGGCCTTGGCATAACGCTGTTCACTTTTGGACAAGGCCTCTCTGGTGGTCTGGAAGTAAATGAGCAGCATGCCGATGGCGACCACGATCTCGAGGACCGCGCCCAGCAGGTATCCCCATGGCGCAAACCAGAGGACGGGCCGCAAAAAAGGATAGTCTGCCTTGTGGATACCCCAGATGATAAAGGCCCAGCCGGTTATCTCCCTGCTCAGGCCGGCTGTTTTCAGGTTTGTCAGAAACATGATCCCGGTCCACAGGTAAACTGCGCCGAGAAAACAATAGATGGGCAGATTGCCGAAGAGAAAAGGGAGATCGGCTGAGCTGCTCCAGATGATCCAGAGACCAAGCAGACCGGCAACAGCCAGCCAGCAGCGGGGCATTTTTTTGCCAAAAAAACTGAAGGTCCCCCAGAGCAGGATCAGGCCGCTGGCTAAAACGGCAAGCTGATGGGCGGTAAGGAGCGGAACGCGGTAGCTGCCGAAAGTCCCGGAGATGACCAGCAGCATGAAGATGAACCGCAGCGCATAGATCCCCCAGCCTGCTCCCCAGATGGCCAGAGAACGGTTTCGGTCAACGGAGTAGAGGTAGAAATAGGTGGCGGTCAGAATAATCGTGCCGCATAATGAGGCGACGACGGCAGGGAACAGCCAGTTCAAGATTTCCCCCTGTATTTTGTTTTGAGTGAAGACGATTTAGGGCTGTTATTTCGTAACGGCTCCTCAGTATGATGAATTCGTAAAAACTGAAAATTAACCACAGAGAGCACCAAGCCCACAGAGATAACTTGCTGAAAATAAAAATATTTTCTCAGGGATCTCTGTGTGCTCTGTGGTGAAAACAGACTTTTTACGAGATCATCAAGTATACATATTTCTGCCTGGTAAGGTAAAGAAGTAAAAGCGGCAGAAAACAGGGCGCTGCCCCAAGGTTGGCACTGAGCCCGCGCTGGAGGCAATTGCGGTGAAACGATGAGGAAAATGGTGGACAAGGCAGGGAAAACATATGAAGATGTCCGGCAGATTCCAGGCGCCGTTTACCAGAAAAATTCCATGGGGAAAATGCACCAAAATCCATGCCAGCCTTGAGCGATTACCCCCTGTCCGGCGTCCATCTCATTGAGGCCAGTGCCGGGACGGGCAAGACATACACCATTTCCGCTCTGTTTGTGCGGCTGCTGCTGGAAAGGCAGCTGCCGGTCCGCCAGATCCTGGTGGTGACCTATACCAAGGCGGCCACGGAAGACCTGCGGCTGCGCGTGCGCCAGATGGTGAGTAATTGTCTGCAGGCCTTTATCACAGGCCAGGGGCAGGATGATTTCCAGCAGGGGCTGCTTGTCAGGGTGCCGGACCATGGCCAGGCCGCAAGGCGTCTGCTCAGCGCCCTGCAGGACTTTGACGAGGCGGCGATTTTTACCATTCATGCCTTTTGCCAGCGGATGCTCAGGGAGAATTCCCTGGAAAGCGGAGTGCTGTTTGACACCGAGCTGGTGGCTGATGTGGATGAGCTGCTCCGGGAGATCGCCGCGGATTTCTGGCGTCTGCAGATGGACAGGTTCCCCGCCTCCTTTACCGCCTTTGTCCGCCAAAAGGTGCTGCCGGACAATCTCTTCCTGTTTCTCAAAAAGGTGCGGCCCGGCCTGCTGTTTCTTCCCGAAGTATCGAGTTCCGTGCTGGACGGGATCGCCTCGGGCGGGGCGGTGGATGAGGCGGAGCAGGATATCGCCCTCTCGCTTGCCGCGCTTTACCGCGCCTGGCCGCGGGCGCGGGCTGAGGTGAGCAGCCTGCTGATGGGGTGTGGGGATCTCAACCGCACTTCCTACCGGCCTGACAGTATCCCGCTGTGGATCGAGGAGATGGATTTATTCTGCCTGGAGCAGAGGGCTTATCGCGGCGAGCTCTGCGAGAACTTTGCCAAATTTTCCGCGGACTGTCTGGCAAAGGCCACGAAAAAAAGCTGCTGCACGCCCCAGCATCCCTTCTTTGAGCTGTGCCGCAAGGTCTGCGTCCGGCATGATCAGCTGCAGGAGCTCTTCCGGCAGGGGCTGATCGCCCTGCGGCAGGAGGCCTGCCGCTACGGTCTGGCGGAGTTTGAGCGGCGCAAGCTGGAAAAAAATCTTTTTGCCTATGACGATCTGCTGCAAAAACTGCAGCAGGCCCTGCAGGGCCGCAGCCGGCAGATGCTGATCCGCCAGATTCTCGGCCGGTTTCCGGCGGCGCTCATTGACGAGTTCCAGGATACCGACCCGGTCCAGTATGAAATTTTCTCCACCCTGTACCAATGTGCTGCGGAAAACCTGCTCTACATCATCGGTGACCCCAAACAGGCGATCTACAGTTTCCGGGGGGCGGATATCTTCACCTATCTGGAGGCCATCAGGGACGTGCCTTCCCGCTTTGAACTGGCGGAAAATTACCGTTCCGAACCGGCCCTGATCAAGGCGGTTAATGCCCTGTTTTCCTCTGCCGCCAACCCCTTTATCTACAGCGGGATCGCCTTTCAGCCGGTATCGCCCGCCGCCGAAAGGCAGAGCAGGCATTTCACCATCCGGCACCAACAGGAGCCGCCCCTGCAGCTCTGGCAGATGATGAGAGGATCCGGCGAGCAGGAGGCCATGCCCAGGGAGGTGGCGGAAAAAAGGATTCTCGCCTCCCTGGCGGTTGAGATCAGACGGCTGCTTGAGCTGGCTGGCAAGGCCCAGGCCCTCATCGGCGACCGGCCTCTGGGGCCCAGGGACATCGCCGTGCTGGTCCGGGAAAACAGGGAGGCCCGCCAGGTGCAGCAGGCCCTGCAGCAGGTTGGCATTCCCGCGGTCCAGCAGAGCATGGAGGATCTGTTTGCCAGCCGGGAGGCCGCCGAGGTTCGCCGGGTGCTGGCCGCGGTGGCGGAACCGGGCAACGAAAAACGCCTCCGTTCCGCCCTGGCAACCGATATGCTCGGCGGGACCTGCGCCGGCCTGGCCGCCCTGGAGCAGGATGAAAAGGGGTGGAGCCGCTGGTTCGCCTCTTTTCTCTCCTATCAGCGCTGCTGGCGGGACAAGGGATTCATGCCCATGTTCCGGCTGCTGCTGGATCAGCATCATGTCAGGGTGCAGCAGCTGCGTTTTGTTGACGGGGAAAGGCGGCTGACCAATGTTCTCCATCTGGGCGAGGTGCTGCACAGCTACGAGAGGCAGGCAAAGGCCTCGCCTGCGGCCCTGCTGGCCTGGCTGGACGAGAAAATGGCTGACCGGCAGAAGACGGTGGAGGAATATCAGCTGCGGCTGGAGAGTGACGCCGAGCGGGTGCAGATCGTCACCATTCATCGCGCCAAGGGGCTGCAGTATCCCATTGTCTTCTGTCCCTTCTGCTGGGGCGGGGCAAGGGCCATAAGGGACAGCGTGTCGTTTCACCTGCCCGGGGGCGGCCACCGGCCGGCCATGGATCTGGGCTCTGACCAACTGGACGCGCACAAGGAGCTGGCCCGGCAGGAGGAGCTGGCCGAAAATATGCGGCTGCTGTATGTGGCCCTGACCCGGGCCGTGCATCGCTGCTATCTGGTGTGGGGAAGCTTTCACGGGGCTGAGAGTTCGGCCCTGGCCTGGCTGCTGCACGGCCGGGATGATTTTGCCGGGCTCAAGAAACGTTTTAAGAAATTAGCCGATCAGGAGCTGGCCGACGAGCTGGCCGGGGTGATCAGCCGCGCAGACGGCAGCATCGAGCTTGTCCGCCGCGCCGATGACCTCCAGGCGGCCAGGCAACGGGGGGGCGAGGCGCCTGCGGAGCTGGCCTGCCGGACATTTGCCGGCAAGATCGCCGCCCTGCAGGTGACCAGTTTCTCCGCCATCACCAGTCATGGCCGGCTGGGGGAGTCAGCTGTCTTCCGGGAGGAAGCGGCCGGCCAGGGGGATGATGGTTCCTCGATCTTTGCCTTTCCCCGGGGGGCTGCGCCGGGCACCTTCATGCATGACGTGCTGGAGAACCTTGATTTTCCGCAGCTCAACAGCGAGCCGGATGCGGTGCGGCGGCTTGTCGCCGGAAAACTTGCCCAGCACGGCTTTGCGGCAAATTGGCAGGAAGCCGTCATGGCCATGGTGGGCAATGTGCTGGCCACGCCGCTGCTGCCGGAGCGGCCGGACCTGGTGCTGCGGGCTGTCACCCGGAAGCAGCGGCTGAACGAGCTGGAATTCTGTTTCCCCCTGGCCGCGGTCTCCTCCGGCCGGGTCAAGGAGATTCTGCGTGAGCAGGGATTTGCTGAATCCGCGGCCTCCTGCCTGGAGTTTTCCGTGGGCCACGGTTTTCTCAAGGGATTTATTGATCTGGTTTTTACCCATGACCAGCGTTTTTATTTGGTGGACTGGAAGTCCAACCACCTGGGATCTGCCCCCCCTGATTACCGCCGGGACCGGCTGCACGAGGTGATGCTGCAGGAGCGCTATACCCTGCAGTATCTGCTTTACACCGTGGCCCTGCATCACTATCTGGCCGGGCGCCTGGCGGGCTATAGCTATGAGGAGCATTTCGGCGGCCTGTTTTATATTTTTCTGCGGGGGGTCAGCCGGGAGCATGGCCCGGCCTGCGGCATCTATCATGACCGCCCTGATGCCCGTCTGGTCGAGGAGTTGGGCCGGGTGCTGGTGGTGGAATGAACAGGCGCAATCTCTCTTCGCTGGAAAGCCATTTTGCCGATTTTCTGCTACGGCTCAGCGGCCAGGCCGGGCCGGAACTGGCACTGGCCGCCCGGCTGATCACCAGGCAGATGGCCCAGGGCCATATCTGTCTTGACCTGGAGGAGTTTGCCGGCCGGGAGGTTGTGCTGAGCGAAGGGCAGGCGGTCAGCTGTCCCGGACTGGGCCAGTGGCTCGACCGGCTGGGCCAAAGCGGCGTGGTGGGAGGGCCGGGGGAGTGGCGGCCGCTGATTGCCGATCCGCCGCTGCTCTATCTGCAGCGTTACTGGCAGTATGAACAAGAGGTGGCTGACTTTATCCTGGCGCGCAGCCGGATGGAGCCCCAGGCATATGCGGCGGAGCGGCTGGAGAGAAATCTCAGCCGCCTGTTCCCGCAGGCGGATGGGGCGGAAGACGATGAGCCGGACTGGCAGAGGGAGGCCGCCCGCAAGGCCCTGGCCAGCCGTTTCTGCGTGATCACCGGCGGTCCGGGCACCGGCAAAACCACCACCGTGGCCCGCATCCTTGCCCTGTATCTGCAGTTGAATGGGGAGGATGAGGAGGGCCGGATTTTTCTGGCCGCGCCCACCGGCAAGGCGGCCGCCCGCCTGCAGGAGGCCATCAGGCATGCCAAGACGCGCCTGGACTGTGCGCCTGAGCTGAAGGCGGCGATTCCGGAAACCGCCCTCACCCTCCATCGTCTGCTGGGCACGACCCACCGGGGCAGAAGGTATCACGGCAAAAACCTTTTGCCGGCCCGGCTGGTGGTGGTGGACGAGGCCTCCATGGTGGATCTGCCGCTCATGGCCTGGCTCATGGCCGCACTGCCCGAAGGCTGCGGACTCATCCTGCTCGGCGACCGTAACCAGCTGGCCTCGGTGCAGCCGGGAGCGGTGCTGGGGGATATCTGCCAGGGGCTGCGGGACGGCGGCATGACCCATCTGCTTGCCGAACTGCACAGAAGTTACCGCTTTGCCGGCCACAGCGGCATCGGCCGGCTCAGCCGGGCGGTGAACAGCGGCGATGGTGCCGCCGCTTTGGCCGTACTGCTGGATGAGAACTACACAGATGTGCGCTGGCTGGATATGGCGGGGGATGCCAGCGGGTTCCAGCAACGGATCGTGGCCCGGATAGCCCGCCATCATCAGCGGATCAGGCAGGCCGCCTCACCGGTGGAGGCCTTGCAGCGCCTGGGTGAATTCGCCGTGCTTTCCGCCCTGCGCCGCGGGGCCTGCGGCGTGGAGGCGATCAACCGGCTGGCCTCCGATCTGCTTGCCCCCCGGGACGCGCTCTGCTTTCAGGGCCGGCCGGTCATGGTCAGCCGCAATCATTACGGCCTGCAGCTCTATAATGGGGATACCGGACTGATCCTGCCCGATCCCCAGGCCGATGACGAGCCGCGGGTCTTTTTCCCAATGGAGGGCGGGGTGCGGAAGCTGCTGCCGGCCAGGCTGCCGGAGCATGAAACCGCCTTTGCCCTCACCGTGCATAAAAGCCAGGGGTCTGAATTTGACCAGGTGGTCTTGATTCTGCCCGCCGAATCCTCGCCGGTGCTCAGCCGCGAACTGCTTTACACGGGCATTACCAGGGCGGTAAAGTCAGTGGAGATCTGGGGCACAAAAAATGTTTTTGTCGAGGCGGTGGGCAGCCGCACCAGACGCAAATCCGGCCTGGTCAGGACCCTGGCGCCTGACATATCAAAGATAAAGATTTGACCCTGCGCGCCCCTGCTCGCCCTGCTGCGCGCCCTACGCGCCCCGCCCCCTCTCGCCAACGTGGTGTGGGGGCTAGGGGAGAATATTCCCCGGCTACCCGATTGGCTAAGCATATTGTAAGCATATTGTTTACTGAAGGTTAATATCGTTAATTTGTGGAGCTATATTTAAATTAATATGGCTTTGATAATCAACTTTTTCGGTGTTTTCTGGAATTGGAATAGTTGTTCTTGTGTCAATTTCAACATTAACATCGATATAAGTTGACCTTCTTGAGGTAGGTACATAAGCTGTAGGAGCTTTTAATGATTCACCAGAGTCGTCATCTTTGGTATTCATTAAAATAGCACCACCAACTGAAGTAAGGCATGCTGAACTTCCACCCAAAATTCCTCCAACTATTGTTCCAACAGCGGGGACAGCCGATCCAAAAGATGCTCCTGCAATTACGCCAGATGCAGTGCTACCAATTACTAATATGCCTTTTGCGAAAAAACGTAAAGTTTTGCTTCCTTCTCCAATTACGAAAGGATAGTTTGAAATTTGTGCGATCTTCCAATCAACAGTTGATACTATATTAGCGTTACCTGATTCAATTCTTGATAAAAATATCTGAAAGTCATCATTCTCTGACTCATTTTGAATAGGAGTTGTTTGTATCAGTGTGTAGTCAATAACCCCAGTGCTTCCAACAAATATGTTATCAGGGATAAAATTAGTTATGTTGATGTCGATTATATCACTTAACCCAATAGTTCTTTTTTTAGTTTCTATATTTGGAGTAACAATTATAGCAATACATGTTTCACCGTTAGACTCAATTGTGGCCACCTTCACTGTATTGTTTATGAGGATTGTGCTACTAAACTTTAAAGATTTTCCGTCGTAACCATTGTTCGCAAGGGTTAGTTTTGCGCCTCCTGGCATTGTTAAAGAGGTCAAGTTGTTAGTCAAAATATTTTTATTCATTTTTTCTAATATATCTATCTTTTGATCGTTATCGATTATTTCAATTTTAGTAATCAAAAAAATATCTTGCGTTGAGTAGGTATATGCAAAAGAAATACTGTTCTGAAGCAGCATGAAGAAAGTTATTGTAAATGTACAGATTCTCATATGTATTACCTAGATTAATTAGATTTCTTAAATGAAAGCCAGGCCAACGATTGAGCTTGAGGGGTCACCCATTAAAAGGCCCCGAGTCAAGGGATAAAATCTCCTACAGGAAAACTTACATTTTCCCTTGCAGGGTACAATATGTTGTTTCTGCCTCCACCGTTGTAATCACCGCTTTTCCCCGCACCTATTTATTTCAACGGTTGTGGTGTCTGTGAGCCGTTACCGCGCCAGTCACCCATCAGGATCAAGGCGTAGGCACCAGGCGAGTGCGGGACGGGGGACGTCCATAAAATTATAAGTTTCCTGAATCGCATATCGATTATTTATGATTTTATGGACGTCCCCTTTGCCCTCTATTTTTTCAAGACGTTACCATGGATTTGTGATAAAATATCAAAGATAAAGATTTGATACCCTCTCGAACGATTTGACACCCTCTCGAACTATGCCCCTGCCTCTCGGTTGACTACTATTTCTTTTTCCTGCGTGCGACGATGAGTCCAGCTAAACCCGTGCCCATTAGGAGCATGGTGGCTGGTACAGGCACGGGGGCGGGGGCGGGAGCATCACCTGAGAGGTAGGTAGCCATGTTCTCTGTCCACTTTTGACCGTTGTTGGCAAAAAAGTTAATATCAAGACCAACCAACATGCGAGCATTCGTCGCTAAACTAATGTCTTTGAAATCCCACCCAAGCAAAGAACCAGCACCAGTGTTCCCATATTCAGTAACCAAAAAACCATTCGTGATTGAAGCACCTGCTCCCAAGGAGGCGGCACTGAAAGTTAATTCAGCAAAAGTATTTGGCGAATTAACAATTTGACCCTCGCGGGTGATGCTTTGGGTGCCAAATACAGCACCAATAAAATTTAAAGTACCAGCTCCAAGTCCAGAGACAAAGGTTTCAACGCTGTTATTTCTTATATCAAAGTTCGGCGAAAATTCACCGGTCAGGTACATATTTCCGCCACCTTGCAGAAAATTGGTAAATGCAGTTACGTCAGTTGTCGTTATCGGATTTAGGTAACGTAAATCCCAAACCTGGTCATACACTGAATAATCGTTTAGGCTTACAGTGTTAGCGGTTACGGAATGACCAAGATTTGCCAAATAGTTACCTGCCCCGCCATCCCAAGAGTCTTTTAGAACATAAATGTTGTCTGCAAAGGCAACCCCATTCATACCAAGCATCATTACCCCAACTGCCAATCCTGTCCAAAGTTTCTTCTTCATTTTTATTTTCTCCCTTTTAGGTTTGCCCAGCGAGTCAATCACGAACCCCCAACAAGTAATTCAACAGCCCGGTATATCACCCCAAAATACAGGGGGCTCCGCAATATTCTCTCTGGCGCGCAACCCGGCCCCCTTTAACTACACATGAGCGTTAACTTTCGAATACCTCAATATTTTTTTCTTGCCAAGCCAATTTTGCGCGAATTGTTGCTTTTCCGTAAATCATCCAAAAGGTAAGAATAACCAGTTTCTGGAGAACTTCGAATGCTCTCAGTCTCTGCCGTATTACGGGCAAGTTCAGATAACCTGATCTCTGCAGATTTTACTTTGATACCAGGATTGCTATTCGAGAAGAGTGCCTAAAGTACTTAAAATGCCTAAAGTACTTGAAGTTGCGGTACTTATCTGATCAGATAACTCCTTTGACCGCTGAAACGATTTTCTGCCTGTGGCAGCCGGCAACGGGGCCTAGCCGTCCGTCTGCCTGGATTTCTGTTTCTGCTTGCCTAATGTAACATTCTCTGTTAAGTTTTTTATCCGTTTGAATTATTTCAGCTCCGGGCTGTCCTTGTCATCCTCCTTTTCCCCTGAGAAACTCGATTACCAGTAAATTTTCAGAGGCCAGAAAACGAATGCCGGGGGACAACTATGTGCGGCGACTGCCTGTTTCTTGAAACAT